>JAFRSL010000271.1 GCA_017427625.1 Synergistaceae bacterium
CGCTGTCCTCGACTGGAGGATTCATTTTGCTCTGCCTCTCAGGGTCGGGGGCATTGAGAGTTCCGCCAGCACGAGCAGTATTTCCGCCGATCATCTCGTTCTTCTCAAGGATTATGACGGTCGCGCCGTTCTCCAGTGCCTCAGTCGCAGCAGCAAAGCCAGCACCACCAGCACCGATTATGATCACGTCGGCCTCCATGTCAATGCGTTTGTCGCTCTTTGCGGGGTAGGCGATTTCGCGTGCCTCAAGAACCGAGAGAGTTATCCCCGACTGCTTCAGGCATTCACGCACAGCCGCGAGGAATGCGCCGCTTGTTACCGTTGCACCGCTGACAGCATCACAGGCTATTGACTGGTTGCTGAGAATCTCGCTAGAGAGAATCTCAATCGCCGATGTTCCTATGCCGGGTGATTCTGCTCCTTCGGCGTACAATGCCGTGATTTTGTCCTCCGTTACGGTCATCGTTACCGTGAGAGGGCCGTTGTGTCCTGTTACTGTCGCTGAGTATGTGCCGGGCTTGAAGGTGTTGACGACACCGGCGGTTTTCCCTGATGCCTGAGCGATGCAGTTGTCGACAGCTTCCTTCAGAGCGTTTGATGACATCGTTGCGCCTGTCATTCCGTCAACCTTTGTGCTTTGTGCCTCAATGATTGCGGGAATGACTTTCGGGAAAGCCTGAGGCCCAAAAGGCTGGTCATCGTGATTGAGAATCTTGATGTCGGTTATCTTGTCCGCGTCAAACGTTACTTGAACTTCGACAGGTACGGCAGGGTTGAAACCGTTAGCTTTTGCCGTGTACGTTCCGGGCGTGTATGCCTCAGCCGTGAAGCAGAACACCGAAACCAGAACGAGTGCTAGTGTCAATATTTTCTTCATGTACTTTACCTCCTTTGATAGTGTCCGAAAGTCCTACCCCCTCGCCAACAAGTTGGCCCTCTCCCCCTTGACATGGGGCGCAATGTTCTCCGCTTTTCTCGCCGCCCCTGCGTAAGGGGAGGTGCTGAATGAAATGAGGCGGAGGGGTCGTTCTTCCCAGACTGTTGGTAAAAAATTCCCGGCCATGAACATCACGACCGGGATTGCCTTTCTTGATTACTTCGCAGGTGCTTCCTCAGTTGGAGCAGGAGCAGCTTCTTCCACAGGAGCAGGTGCTGGTTCTGACGGTGCTGACTGCCTCGCGGCTGCCGCAAGACTGTCAACGAGAACATTCGCCAGACCGTTTGTCGCAGTGTCTATCCTCTTGTAGAGATCCTTCACTCCCTGAATGTCCAAGACATCGCTGAAGAACGAGTTATCGTACTCAATCATCTTCATATTGCCTTTGATGAGTATGTCCTTGTTGCTCTTGTCGATTTCCTCGAGCTTCGGGCGCATCTCAGTGAGTGCTTCTGCAACAGCTTTGTCGAGGACTGCTCTGTGTTCAGGGCTGAGTGCCTTGTAGAGCTTGTCGTTCATGCAGATCTGGTTGCAGTAGAGAATGTGATTCGTGCAGGCGAGGAAATTCTGGACTTCCTCGAAGTGCGCGCCGACGCATGTGTCAGCAGCATTCTCCTGAGCGTTGACCGTTCCGTTCTGGAGGGAGATGTAAAGCTCTGCCCATGGAAGCGGAGTAGGCTCTGCGCCAATTGCCATCCAGAAGTCCATGTGGTTCTTGTTCTCCATCGTACGCACTTGGAGTCCCTTGAAATCCGAGAGGGTCTGCAAATCCCTGTTGGCTGTCGTGAGTCTGTATGTTGCGTTCTGCATGAAGCCAAGAAGATGAAGCCCAGCTCTCTCGTAAGCCTCCGAAATCTTCTGATGGAACGTAGAGTCGCCGTTGAGAACCTTGTCGATTGTGTCGCCGTCGTAACGTGCGAAAACCATAGGAAGGTCGAACACAGCAACCTCAGGAATGAACGAAACGACCGGCGCAGTCTGGCAGAGCATGATTGCGATGTAGCCTTTCTGTGCCTGACGGAGAAGGTCTGCGTCTCCTCCAAGCTCGCCGTTGGGGAAGTAGTCGATTACGAGGCCAGCATTTGCCTGCTTCACTTTCTCCTGTACAAGCTGGACGAACACCTGTCCTGCCGCACCCTTTGCCGTAGTATCAGCAGTAACAAGCCAAACTTCATCGAACTCCGACGCTGCGAAAGCGCATGTTCCGAGCGTGAGTACCAACATAAGGGCAACGATAAATTTCCTCATAGCTTTAACCCCCTCCTAGTATACAAGCCACGTGCTTATCGCGGGTACGTAAACGATAAGTGCCAGCGAAAGAAGGAATGCCACGATGAACGGGAACGCCTTTTTCGCAACGTCCATAGGCTGATCCTGCGAGATGTTCCCCGCGACGAACAAGTCAAGTCCGAACGGAGGTGTCGCAAGTCCAATCGATAAGCAGCAAACAAGGACAACGCCGAAATGTACCTCGTCAACTCCGAGCATCTTAACGGCAGGAAGAAGGACGGGTGCAAGAATGATGATTGCAGGGCCGGTGTCCATAATCATACCGAGAATCAAGAAGATTATTGTGCAGATGCTGAGGACTGAGACCGAGCTGTGGAAGTTTCCGACGATGAAGTCCTGTACCGCTGACGTTGCATGTGTGAGCGAAAGGACGCGCCCGAATGCCGTTGCAAACGCAAGGACGAACGCAAGACCGCCGTATGTCTTCACTGAGCTTGTGAGGAAGCCGGGAAGTGCTGAGAACTTTATCGTCCTCTCAATGAACAAGCACACGATAATCGCATAGAAGACCGACACAACCGCCGCTTCTGTAGGCGTGAAGAAGCCCGTGTAGATACCGCCGAGAATGATGATCGGGCACATCAACGCCCAGAACGAATCTTTGAAC
>JAFRSL010000272.1 GCA_017427625.1 Synergistaceae bacterium
AGCCGCCAATGACCCCGAACTCGCGGCGGTGATGAAGAAGTATCTCTATGCTGACATCGTGAAGCAGGCCAAAATCACCCAGACCGAACGCAAGCTCATCGAGATAGTGGTGCTTACGACGAACCAGAACCACAAGTTCATTTCGCGTGTTGCAGGCGAGGCACTCAATCTCGGAGTGAAGCCCCTTGAGATCCGCGAGGCGCTATATCACGTCGCGCCGTACATAGGATTTCCGAAGGTCTTTGAGGCTCTCGATGTCGTCAACGAGGTCTTCACGGCTCACGGAATAAAGCTCCCTCTCGAAAATCAGGGGACTACGACGGACACTGACAGGTTCGAGAAGGGATTGGCGTTTCAGGTCGGGGCATACGGCGATAGAATCAACCAGATGAGGGACTCAACGCCGGATTTCCAGAAGCATTTGCAGGACAACTTGTCGGCATTCTGCTTCGGGGACACTTACACTCGCGGGACTCTGGACTACAAGATGCGCGAGATGCTGACGATGGCGGTAATCGGGACGCTCGGAACTGGTGAGCCTCAGTACAAATCGCACGTTGCAGGGACTCTTGCGGCCGGTGCGACGAAAGAGGAAGTAATCGGCATAATCACAGTGATGAACCCTTACATCGGTTTCCCGAGAACTCTGAATGCTCTGCGCATTGCCAACGAAGTTTTCGACAGCATGAAGTAGCCGCAAGAACAAAGCTGAAAATTTGACGGATGCCCAAAAACAAAATGGGTGTCCGTTTTTTTTCGTAATCGTAATATAATGTAACAGTATCTAGCAAAATCATATTTCAAGGAGTCAAAGAAATTTTTATGTGCCATTCCCAGCAAGATGAACGGAAGAATTTTGTCGAAACCATCGCCAAGCTGAATAATAGCGCAATCCTTATCCATTCGCGCGATGACGGCAAACATGAAGCAGTGTTCATTTCACCGGAATATGCCGAGATGATGGAGGACACGCCCGAACATTCTCAGGACTTCAGCAAATTTATTTACCCCGAAGACATGGAGATAGTCCGTGAAATGCTCGAAAAACGCGAAGCCCCCGACAAATCTCACAGAGTTCAATTCCGAATGATGACCGCCAAGAACAACGTCATATGGTGCAGCGCACACTTTGCGTTCATCACCGTGAGCGGTGAAGATTATGTGTACATTACGTTTTCGGACATCACGATGTTCAAGAACTACGAGGAGAAAATCCGTGCCAGTTACGACTCAATAGGCCAGAATTTCTACCATCAGGACAAGTTCACGCTTGGAATGTTCAGGGCTGACATTACACTCGACACCCTCGAGGAAGTCAGAGGAAAGGACTTGTTCAGCACCGACAGTGAACAGCAGCAATTCTCTGAAATGCTCAGGGCCAGAGCAAAGCACTACATAAACTTCATGGAGCGCAAGAAGCTCATTGAGACCTTCAACGTTGACTCGCTCCTTGACGCTTACATTAAGGGGAAAATCGGAACTAGGCAGGTTCTTCTCTCACGCCGCGAGAACGGCAATATATGTTACGTCGAGTTCTCTGCTATGATGACACGAAATCCCCTGAACGGCCATGTCATAGCCTTCATCACTGAGCGAGAGTGTAACAACTCCAAAGTCTACCAGACGATCGTCGACAAGATTCTTGCCCGTCAGTTCGAGATGATAGCTTACATGGCGATAGGACGCTATCACATCACAGTGAGCGACGAACTCACAGAGGGAAGCATTCTCCCGAAGGACATGCACGACACTTTCAACGCATACATTCATGACGAGATTGTCCCCATACTTCACGGGACTGACGAGCAAATCCGCGAAATGGCACACTCGCTTGCGCCGGATTCGATAGCATTCGGGACGCAGAAGAACTCGCTCTATGAAGTCAACATAGTCTGCGATATTGACGAGAAGATTTTCTACAAGCAGTTCAACTTTTACGCCGTAAACCCGGGATTCTATATCATTCTTGTGTCTGACACTACGAGGCTTCACAAGGAGCAGCAGGAAAGATCCGAGCAGCTTGAGGAAGCACTTGACCTCGCCAACGCAGCAATGCAGCAGGCACGTCGCGCAAATTCCGCAAAGAGTGAGTTCCTCGCGAACATGTCCCACGAGATTCGCACCCCAATCAACGCAGTCTTAGGCATGAACGAGATGATAATCCGTGAGAGTACGAGCGACAGAATCACGACATATGCCCGTAACGTTGAGAGCGCGGGGAAAAATCTCCTCTCAATCATCAATGACATACTCGACTTCAGCAAGATTGAGGCCGGAAAGATGGAGATTGCCGAGAGCGATTACAAGCTTAGTTCAGTGCTTAATGACGTTACGAACATGATAGTGTTCAAGGCGAGGCAGAAGGATCTTCAGTTCACGGTTAAGGTTGACGAGGAACTTCCTGATGTTCTTTACGGCGACGAAGTGAGGGTCAGGCAGGTTGTTACGAACGTTCTCAACAACGCCGTGAAGTACACACATGAGGGAAGCGTCGGGCTTAACGTTTCGGGCGGGAAGACTTACAGCGAGGACGGAACTGAGACAATCAACCTCGTCTTCAAAGTCAGCGACACAGGAATCGGCATAAAGGAAGAGGACTTGCCCAAGCTCTTCAAGCAGTTCGAGAGGATTGACCTAGTTCAGAATAACACGGTTGAAGGCACGGGCTTGGGACTCTCGATAACGCGGAATCTCCTCCAGCTCATGAACGGGCGTATCGAAGTTGAGAGCGAGTACGGAAAAGGCTCAACGTTCATCATCTACCTTCCACAGCGTGTAATCTCCGAAGAACCGATCGGGAACTTCCACGACAAATTCGACCGCTATGTCCACACTATGAAGGCGTATCAGGAATCGTTCAAGGCAACGGAGGCAAAGCTTCTCGTTGTTGATGACACTGACATGAATCTTACGGTCATCGAGGGCCTGCTCAGCAAGACGGAGATTCAGCTTGACACGGCATCAGGAGGGCGCGAGGCTCTTGCATTGACGCGGGAAAAGAAGTATGACCTCATCCTCATGGATCAGAGAATGCCGATAATGGACGGTACGCAGACGATGAAGGCGATACGTGAGCAGGAAGACGGAATGAACCACGAGACCCCGATAATCTGCCTCACTGCCGATGCTGTGAGCGGTGCAAGGAACAAGTATCTCGCGGAAGGTTTCACGGATTACCTCTCGAAGCCCGTTGAAGGTCCAAGCCTTGAGGCCGCGCTGATAAAGTATTTGCCGCCCGAAAAGATAGTGTTGCAGGAAGCGTCAGAACAGTCTCAGGAAGAGCAGCACGAACGTACAGCCCTCGAAGAATTTTACGCTCACACAGAGGGGCTGAGCTATCAGGAGGCAATCAAGAACTGTGCAACTGAAGCTATCCTCACGAAGACTCTCCAGCAATTCTGGAACTCAATCAACAACAATCTCCGGGACATTGAGGCTTTCTGGAAGAATGATGACATCAAGAACTACACGATAAAGGTACACGCCCTGAAGAGTTCGGCAAGATTAATCGGAGCAATGGAGCTTTCAAAGCAAGCAGCCTACCTCGAAGAGTGCGGGAACAACAACGACACCGCGAGCATAGCAGACTTCACGCCTGATCTTCTTGCGAATTACAGGGCTTGCCAGACGAAATTGTCGCCGCTCTATGCAGACGAAGGGGACAAAGAGGAGATTTCGGCCGAAAGACTTCACGAGGCATACGAGGCAATCAAAGAGTTCACGGCCATGTTCGACAGCGACTCGATAGACGGAATAATGGAGATGCTGAGGGGCTACAAGATACCCGATAACGAATCTGAACGCTTCAACAGGATTGCGACGTGTGCGGACGCGGCAGACTGGGGCGGTCTTGAAGAAGCATTGAAAGAGATATAAGAGAGGAAAGATGACATGAAGGAAAAAATATTGTACGTTAGCGACAGGCCGTCAATGGGAGCTGACATGCTCGTTAAGACGCTGGGGGATTCATTCGAGGTCATGCAGGTACGTTCGGGCGACGAGGTGAAACACGTTCCGGGAATCGTTCTCGTGAACCTTGCAGGGCTTGAGGACAGCGGAAGGGTAAAGTCTTTCACGGGAGCGAAGGTCTTTCTTCTCGGCAGTCAGGCTGAAATCGACGGCTCAGGAATAACGGGAGCTGAAGGAATCGCAAAGCCCTTCAACGCCGCTGAGGTCAAAGCGAAACTTTCGGCACTCTCAGGGAATGCGGGAGAGGTTCAGCGGACGCTGTTGCTCGTTGACGATGACGCTGTAATGATTCGGACGTTACGCGAGGGACTGAGTACGAGCTACAAGGTTTTGCCGGCAAATTCGGGAGCTAATGCCCTGAAGATTCTTGCGCGCGCGAAACCTGACTTGATACTCTTGGACTACGAGATGCCGGAGATGAATGGCCCGCAAGTTTTGGAGGCACTGAGGGCGAATGCTGAGACTGCTGGGATACCTGTGATGTTCCTGACGGCGAAGAATGACGCTGAGAGTATCGGGAAGATTGAGGCTCTAAAGACTCAGGGGCATATGATGAAGACTCTGCCGCTGCGGGAAATTAAGGCGATAATACAGAGTTTCTTTGACGGAAAATAGCAGAGAGCTAACAATATCATGAAGTGAAGAAAACCAAAAACGGGTTATCGCTCACTTCATGAGTTGTTCAACGAGAATGCAAAATTATGGAAGATGATGCTGAGAAGATTCTCGTACCTAAACTCTACAAAAACTCCGAAGATAGCGAGGATAACAATAATAGCGGTAAAAAAGTAAAAGGTTTCACGAAGTTCATTCTTGCAGTGCTGGTTGCGCTGTTAGTTTTGCTGTTCTATTTCACCGGAATGGGTAAAAATATTGTACGGAATCTTGCGAAAATAATACCCCCCCCCCATCACAAAAGAGTCATAAACCCAACAATTCTGAGAGCTTGTTGCCGATTTCAACTGACAGACATGAAGACAACAAAGACGGTTTCGGTCCTAAAGTCGCAGGCGTACAGCTGGGTATGAAAATGACCCTCCGTGACATCATAAGTTGGCGTGCCGGGCTTCGCGGTTTTCCATTCACTCTTGAAATCAACAGCAAAGTTAAGGGAAAAAAGCTGCCCGCGACAGGTAGCATATCAATTCTATTCACTGGGAATGATGAATATAGTTTCGAGGTTACGAATGCAACTAAGGGATTTTATCGTTTTAAGAATGAGAAAATGAGACTCTCAGATCTTCTGGCCGAGATTGAGAGGGCTGGAATTGCAACGATAACACTTAGGGGAGAGAATGTCCGGGTGAAGGAAAACTGCGTGTTGTTCGATGACAGGCAGAGGATTTCGTCAATACATCTCCGAAAAAGCGATTTTGGCTGGGGGCCAATGAGCCATGAAAGATTCGTCGAGCTTCTGACTAAGACGTATAATCTGCCGAAAATGAGGAGGCGCGCAGACACGTGATGGTACAGTAACGATGCTGAAGGCTGGCAGATAAGCTACCATACATTCGGCGAAGGGATACTTGAAATTGACCGATAGAATGCAAAATCGTAGAGAGTTCCCCAGTCGGAAAGGCTGAGGATTGTTTGTGCGTTAAAATAAATTATCTTCAGCTTAGTCATTGAGGTCAGTCATCAATTCTTCAACGCTGTCAAATGGTCCATGAAATTCTGTCCCCTCTAATGCCATATCTATATCAGGCTCAAGCGCAACCCTGAAAGGAAGCCCATGATGTATTATCACCTGACGAAGAAACATATTCACCTCCGTACAAGCATCAATTCCGAGAGCGTCAAAGATTTCCTGCGTCTCATGTTTTACTGCGCTATCCGTCCTTATCGTTATATCAGTGTCATATGTCATGTGATTATCTCCTCAAAATTTTTCTACGAATTATAATATAATAGATTTGCTCAAAAATCATACAATAATAGGGAAGGTGCTTATTATTATGGGGGTACGTAAACCCGAAGACACTCGAAGCCTCGCATTATGCGCTCACGGCGGGGCAGGAAAAACCTCACTTGCTGAAGCAATGCTTTTCGACAACGGCAACATCACCCGAATGGGCAACGTCCAGAACGGAAACACAGTCAGCGATTTCCAGACCGAAGAGCAGAAGCGTAACATCTCAATCTCAACATCACTCCTAACACTCGAACGAAAAGGAAAAACCTTCTACGTCCTTGACGCTCCCGGCTACGCAGATTTCACCGGCGAAATGAGCGCAGCAATCCGTGTTGCTGACACTGCAGTGATCCTCGTGAGTTCAGTCGGAGGAATCGAAGTCCAGACCTCAAAGGCTTGGGAGTACGCAGAGCATCACAACGCGCCCGTATCGTTCGTCGTCTCGAAGATGGACAGAGAAAATGCCGACTTCGACAAAGTCCTCGCAGACATCAAATCTCAGTTCTCGCAGAACGCGCTGCCCGTCTTCCTTCCGATAGGTGCGGGCGAAAAGTTCACGGGAATTGTTGACGTTCTCAAGGGAAAATCATATACCTACAAGCCCGACGGTTCAGGGAAATTCACAGAGGGCGATATTCCCGCAGATATGGCAGATGATGCTGCCTCAGCGCGTGAAGCACTCGTTGAAGCCGCCGTTGAAATGGACGACGAACTCATGGAGAAATACCTTGAGGGCGAGACAGTTTCAGAGGCTGACTTTGAAAGGACGCTCAAGAAAGCAATCGCCGCGAAGAGAATAATGCCTGTGTTCGCGCTCTCGTCAACCGCAAACATCGGAGTCCCTCAGTTCATGGACTTCGTTGCTGACTACTTCCCATCACCCGTTGACATCGGAGCAGTTGAGGCAGAGGGCGGAGCAAAGGCTGAACCCAAGACCGACGCGCCATTCTCGGCGTTGTGCTTCAAGGTCATGGCTGATGCTTTTGTAGGCAAACTGTCATTCATTCGCGTGTATTCCGGCACTCTCTCATCAGAGGGCGGGAACATCTACAACATCGACAAGGGCGAAGACGAACGAATTTCCTCCTTCAAGCAGATGACGGGCAAGGACGGAAAGGACGTTAAGGAAGTCATAGCGGGCGACATCGTTGCAATCCCGAAACTTCAGAGCGCAAGAGTCGGCCATACACTCGCAACAAAGGGAGGATTCTCCGCGAAGTTCCCGGCGATTGAGTTCCCGAAGCCGGTCTACAGCGTTGCAGTAAGCGCAAAGACCCGTGCCGACGAGGACAGGCTCGGTAACGCAGTCTCACGAATCCTTGAGGAAGATTGCTCACTCACATTTGAGAAGAACGCAGAGACTCGCGACAATGTACTCTCAGGAATGGGCGATATGCACATCAACATAGTGCTTGCGAAACTTAAGGAACGCTACAATGTTGACCTTGACACGAGGACTCCGCAGGTTCCGTACCGTGAGACGATTAGGAAGATGGCAGAGGCTCAGGGCAAACACAAAAAGCAGTCGGGCGGACACGGACAGTATGGCGACGTCTATATCCGATACAGGCCGTTGGAGCGCGGAGCAGGCTTCGAGTTCATCGACAGCGTTGTCGGCGGAGCAGTACCTCGCAACTTCATCCCAGCGGTCGAGAAGGGACTCAGGGAGTACATGACTTCAGGGCCTCTTGCGGGATTCCCAGTTGTTGACTTCAGCGCGGAACTCTACTACGGCTCATACCATGATGTAGACAGCTCGGAAATGTCGTTCAAGCTCGCAACACGTCTCTCATTCAGGAAGGGTATCATGGACGCGAACCCAGTGCTTCTTGAGCCTGTGATGGACGTGGAAGTTACGGTGCCAGATCAGTTCATGGGCGACGTAATGGGCGACTTCAACTCTCGCCGAGGGCGCGTAATGGGCATGGAAGGACACGGGAAGCTGCAGGTCGTCAAGGCACAGGTCCCTCTTGCGGAAATGTTCAGGTACGCAACGGACTTGAGGTCAATGACTTCGGGTGAGGGGTCATTCTCGATGGAGTACTCGCACTACGAGGAAGTTCCGGGCGACATCGCTAAGAAGGTTATCGCTGCCCACAAGAAGGAAGACGAGGACGAAGAGTAGAAATAAACACGATAAATCCCTCCGGCTAAAATGTCAGGGGGGATTTTACATTTTTGTTGAGGATTTTCACATGGAGAACGATTTTCAATATGAGCGGGCTGACTTTGACGGTTTATGGAAGGACGCTATCCAACGTTTTTTTCCACAGCTCATACAGCGTACATTGCCGGAACTGTATGATGACGTTGATTTTTCGCGTGAGCCTGAATTTCTCTCTAAGGAGCTTAGCGATTCGATTCAACGACCTGTTGTTGACGAGCATAATTCGCCGCTGTTCGTCGATGAACTCATCAAAATTTTCCTCAAGGACGGCAGAACTGAATGGATATTGCTACACATTGAGGTTCAAGGGAGCGGGGGCGATGATATTTCTTTCCGCATGATGTTATATTGCTGCCTAATCTTCGCTCATCACAGGAAGATGCCAGTCGCTCTGGCTATTCTCACTAAACGCCGTCCCAAAGACGAAATCATAGGGGCTTACAACCTTGAGCAATATGGTACGAGCATTTCGTATAATTACAACTGCTTTGAGGTCTATGCACTCGATGATGATGCGCTGCTGAAGTCTGATAATCCCTTTGACCTCATTTTCTACGCCGTCAAAAAGACAATCGGCCTTAGCGGGAAAAGCAAGGAAGAAAAGAAATTCGCATACCTTATGCAGCTGACACGTCTTCTTGCCTCTAAAGGTTGGGGAATGGAGGAACGCAGAGACATCTTCAATTTCATTGCCCGCGCTGTCAACCTTAAGGACAGGGCTTTACAGCAGAAATTTACAGAAGATGTTGAAAAAACTAAAGGAGGTGAGAGTATGTATCCATTAACGTTTGTCGATGAATACTTCATCAATAAAGCTCGCAATGAAGCTATCAATGAAGGAATCGCTATAGGGGAAGAACGCGGAATCGAGCGTGGTATCGAACGCGGAAAGCTTGAAGCTAACCTTGAAACCGCCCGACGTTTACGCAATGCAGGGATCAGCGACAATGACATTCACACTTTCACCAACTTATCCTTCGATGAGATACGCAGTTTATAGTCGCGCCTGAAACTTAAAGCCGGTAAATTTTGACAGGGGACTTCTAACGTCCCTTGTATTTTATGAATGAGGTGATTGTTACGGAAATGTTGGGCATAGACTCGCTCTCCATGCCCAAGAAATTACTTCACTTCTCTGGCTGGTGCAGGCCTCCCGAAAAGATATCCCTGCGCCAAATCACAGCCCGCTCTCTTCAGAAATTCAAGCTGCTCCTTAGTCTCGACACCTTTCGACAGCGCAGGAATACCCAGCTTCCTCGCCATGTCGATTACAGCGGAGATTATGATGTTAGCCCTGTCATCGTCAACTGACTTTATCATGTCCATGTCGATCTTCAGTCCGTCAAGAGCAAAGTCCTTCAGCACTTTCAGCGACGAGTAGCCAGAGCCGAATGCGTCCATCCAAACCTTGAAGCCGTGCTGCCTCAATCTCTCCGACTCACGTTTCATAGCGTCCATGTCAACAGCAATCAGGCTCTCCGTAAGCTCGAACCTCAGCATGTCGCCCGGAATATCGTTCTTCGCAACAGCGTCCTCAATCACCCTAACAACGTCCGTAAGCTCAAAGTCCAACCTCGACAAGTTCACCGACACTGGCACCATGTTCTCACCGTTATCTCTCCGGCGTTTCAGTTCCTCGCAGACCTTGTTGACGACGAATGTGTCGAGTTTGTGGATCAATCTCTGTTCCTCAAGGACGTAAAGGAAGTTCGCCGGCGACAGTCTCCCGTATCTTGGGTCGTCCCATCGTGTGAAAACTTCAACCGATGCTGTCTCGCCCGTCTTAACGTCAACAACTGGCTGGAAGAATATCTGAATCTTCCCCGTCTTCATGGCCTCCTCGAACGACGATATTATGTGTTCCTGAAGCTGTACCTTCTCGTCCATCTTCCCGTCGTAGACCTGTGAGCTTGTTCCGTACTCATGCTTTATCGAGTCGCAGGCAACTTTCGCGCAGTCGCACATTACGCTTATGTCCATGTCGGGAGTCTTTACGGGGTAGATTCCGGCCTTCATTTCGACGATAACGCCCCGCCTCAGATTGTTGACACGTATGCTCATGCGGTTGATTTTATCAGTGAGATTATCATCAGCAGTTATGACAGCAAAATGATCCTCGCTGAAACGTGCCGTCAAGCCTCGCGGAAATGTCTCCTGCAATATCCTCGCCACTGACTTCAGCATTCTGTCGCCTCCAGCGAAGCCGTATGTCTCGTTGTAAGTGTGGAAGTTGCGAATGTTGAAGTACAAGCAGCTTGGTCTTCCGCCTTTCTTTATGAGTTCGCGGATTAAGTTCGGCGCGTTGAGTCGGAATGCCCTCATGTTCGACAGCCCGGTAAGCTCGTCAATCATTGCCGCTTTCGGTTCAGGAAGGCTCGTCTGACCCGATATATCCGTCAGCTTCTCCCGAATGTCCATGTCGTGAAGATAGACGTAGAACAGATCTCCCAGTTCCTCATCACGGACGAAATGCCCCCAGTCCTCAATCTTCTTGATGTTCCCGTTCTTCGTGATTATTCGGTAGGTTATGTAGTCATATCCTCCCGTTGAGGCTATCTGCTTGCGTATTATGCTCTCGACTTCCTCAATGTCCTCCGGGTAAACGATAGTCGCAAAACTTCCTCCCGTGAACCTCATGAAGTCATCAACAGAGTCGCACTCGAATATTCGGGCTATTTCCTCGCTGGCAAAGATTATCTCTTCGGCCTCGTTATTCTTGTAGACAATGAACGCCCCGGGCATGTTTGAAGAAATTTTTGCGAGCGTCATGCAGTCTTTCTCATTGTACATATCGTGTAAAAAACCTCCGTCTATGGAAATTTTTGCGGGATTACCTTGAAATTATCGGCTGTACTTGTATTTGCGATTACTGCCTGAGCTTGAGATTTTCAGGGAGACATGAAGCTAGTATCTTCCTCATTGCGTCGGCTTTCATCGGCTTTGGAAGGTAATCGTTGAATCCAAGACTGATATATTCATCGCGCAGCCCCGTCCCCGAGTTCGCAGTAAGTGCCACATATTTCGCGAGCCTCGAAGGCCCGTCAATCTCACGAGCCTTGTTGAGCGTCTCGATACCGTCCATTCCGGGCATCTTGTGGTCGAGGAATATTATGTCGTAGTGGTTATCTTGGATGAGCTTCAATGCGTCCTCACCTGATTCAGCCGTGTCGACATGAGCTTGGCACTCCTTCAGCATTCCGCGAGCAACAACGAGATTCACAGGCGTATCATCAACAACCAAGAGCCTCGCCTCAGGGCACGTGAACGGCCTCCCGTCTTCACGCGAGACACCCGAATTTCTCTCGCTCTCTTCCTCAAGCATAGCCTCGTATTCCGCGATTGTCCCCTGAAATCCCTCATGCGCCAACTGCTGAACAACCTCAACCGTGAATGTGCTTCCCTTTCCGTACTCACTCTCAGCCCTTACAGTTCCGCCCATTAGTTCCATGAGATAGCGCACAAGAGTCAATCCAAGCCCCGCGCCCCGAATGCTCTGAGTCTCGTCCATGTTCACGCGCTCGAAGGATTCAAAGAGTTTCCCGATGTCCTCCTGATGTATGCCTATTCCTGTATCCTTGACCGCGATAGTCAGCTTCACTCGGCCATGTTCGCGGGAAGTCCCTTTGACGCTGAGGGTGATAGTGCCTTCATCGGTGTACTTCACTGCATTGTCGATAAGATTCACGACAACCTGCCTTATGTGATCCTCGTCGCCGTAAAGATGTTCGGGAAGATTCTTGTCAACGTCGAGAACAAACTTCAGCCCTTTCTCGTGAATAGACTCGAAATTCCCCTCCTCAATATCACGGAGCATCTGCCACAAATGATAATCAGCCTTGTAGAGTTCCATCTTTCCCGACTCAATCTTTGAGATGTCAAGTATATTGTTGATGATTGAGAGGAGGTGATTGCCAGCCTTGCGAATGTCGAGCGCTGACTGATGAATTTCCGTATCCCTGCTCTCCTTGAGGATCATCTCGTTCATTCCGAGTATCGCGTTCATAGGGGTGCGAATCTCATGCGACGTGTTTGCGAGGAAATCACTCTTTGCGCGGTTTGCGGCATTGGTGAGGCGCGTTGAGTGCTCGGCTTTCTGACGCTCTTCCTCAAGGTCTCTTTCAACCGTAAGCATACGCCTGTAAGTCGGTGCCTCGTAGTAGAAGAACGTTATGAAAAGCACAATAGTAGCAACAGCATATGTGAAAAGTACCGTGCGAATGAACATATACTGCACGATGTTGGCGATAATCAGCAGCGCGACAATGGTATTCAGTACAAGGAACTGCGATTTCGCCGTGTAATACTCCCTGTGCGTAATCTGAAGCCATAATGCCATCGCCACGAAGTATATTACGTAGACGCTCCGCCACAAAGTATTGTAAGCCCCGCGATGAAGTCCGCCGTCATTCACGATTATGAAGAAGAAGCCTGAAGTTCCCGGAATCAGATTCAGAGTGATGACAATGAAGCTTGATGCAAGCAATACCCTGTTGAACATCACGAACTTGGGGTTGTCGACGTTCACATAGGCTTCAACGTATCGCATCAGGCTGTAAGCGTTGACGTTTATCGCGGCATAGTAGAGCGTCCTTAACGTAAGGTTGACCGCGTGCCTGTGTCCCCAGCCGTCAATGAGGAGGGTTGATGACACCTCAAGCAGCGCGGATAAGAACGTTGAAAGCGCGAGGGATCGGAAGCGTCTGTTAATTTCCGCGTTAGTCCTGTAACGTATGAAAAGGAATACCGTAAGCACTCCCAAAAATGGAATAACCGTAGCTTCAATCCACACATTATATCCGTATGTCAGCATGAATTTAGCCCTCCGGTTTCTGTGTGATTTTCTCCGGCGGGATATATTTCGCAAGCATATCCTCAAGCTCTTTGCCATTCACTGGCTTGCTGAGGAAGTCGTCGAATCCTGCGGACAATAATTCTGCCCTCACTCCAACAAGAGCATTAGCGGTGCATACGATGACCTTCGCTTTTGAACCTGGCGCGTCATTCATGGCCTTGAGGTTGTGCAGAGTTTCTTTGCCGTCCATCTTAGGCATCATGTAGTCCATGAGTATGACATCGTAGGCATTTTTGGCGCAGAGATTGAGGCATTCCTCGCCCGATTCTGCGTCGTCAACCTTGACCTCGTTCTCCTTCATGAGCGAGCGCAGGACTATCCTGTTCATGTCGTTGTCGTCGACAATGAGGACTCTTGCGGCCGGAGCTTTGAGGATTTTTCGGACTTCCTTCTTCTTGTGGCCTGCTTCAAGCTCGTAGTCCCTGAGAGTTTTCTCACCGACGATTTTCTGGGGGACTACGACGTGGAACGTTGAGCCTACGCCGTATGTTGATGTTACTTCGACATTACCGCCCATAAGTTCGATTAGCCTGCCCGTAATCGCAAGGCCTAGCCCTGTGCCCTCGATGTTATGCGTCTCCTTCGCGTCAATCCTGCTGAAGGACTTGAAGAGCTTGGGAATGTCCTCAGCGTGTATTCCGATTCCTGTGTCAGTAACAGTAACATGAAGGACGATCAACGACGGGTCATCGCCTCTTACGCCTGTGAGGGTGAATTTTACGCTGCCCTTCTTTGTGTACTTAACGGCGTTGTTGAGAATGTTGACCATGATTTGCTGGACGCGGATTTTGTCGCCGAAAAGCTCATCGGGAAGTGAGTCGTCAATCTGGGCGGTATAGCTCAAACCTTTCTGTTCCGCGCGAATCTTCACCATGTTGTCGACGTTCCTCAATACCTGCCCCAAGTCGTAATTCCTTGTTGCAAGTTCAAGCTGACCCGACTCAATCTTCGAGAAGTCAAGGATGTCATTGATGATGTGAAGCAGAGAATTTCCCGCGCTCTGAATGTCTCTTGCGTACTCGTAGACAGGGCCTGACTCGTATTTCCGGAGTATAACTTCGTCCATACCCATGATTGTGGTGAGAGGGGTACGGATTTCGTGAGACATGTTTGCGAGGAACTCACCTTTTGCGGCATCAGCGGCTATTGCGGCTTGATTCGCTTCATCGGCTAGGGCTTTTGCCTTACGCAGACGGTCAAGAGTTCGCTCAAGGTCCCTATATGCCGGCGTCTCCAAGAGGAAGAAGAAGTAGTAGACGTTCACGGAGATTATGACGAAATTCACGGGTATCTCCGGGAAGAACTGAGCCTGCGCAATCTGAATGCACCAGCAGACCACGAAGTTCCCGACCAATGCCCACATCTGCCCCTTCGTGAACGACTTTCGGTAGAAGTAAAGCTCGAACCACGTCCAAACCGCCCAAAGCCATATGAAACCTATCGAGAGTATCCCGTTAAGAGGCCCTGCGGTTATAGTGCCGCCGCGTGAAATCCCGTAATTCGCTCCTGTGAAATGCCCTACGAGCTGAAGGTAGAAGAACACACCCAGCAATATATTCTGAGCATAGAGCATACGTTTCTTTCTTGGCGACGACCCCCCGAAGCAGGCTATGTATCGCATGAACATGAAGTAGACCCCGCAGGCCATGCATTGCCATAGAATCGAACAGAAATATTTTGCTTCGACGGAATACGCAGAGCCTTCAGCGAGAACGAGTGAGATTACGACATCGGCGACGCTGCTTGCAGTTACCATGTAGGCATAACGGAGGAGACCTTTCTTCTCCGCTGATGTGCCGGAATAGATAATCTGAAGGTAAACGCACAACGTAATGCTCAGAAATATAACGGCAATCTCTGATTCAATAATGTAATGAGCTTCCAAGTCTTTTTATAACTCCTTCAGCAAGATTTGTTATATTATAACTTTTTTCTGACAGAATTTTTAATGCTATACTTAATCCAGAGAAAGGAA
>JAFRSL010000273.1 GCA_017427625.1 Synergistaceae bacterium
GAGTGCCGCGAAGATTGCCGCGAAAAGTAACGGGACTTGTGCGGGAAGACCGAGACCGAAATGCGACCCCGATTCGAGTTCGACATCGACAACGCCGAACGTAACTATTAACGCGCTAACAAGGAGCACAGAAATCGAAAGTAAAAGACTTGGACGACGACACAAATAACATTCCTCCCAAAAGGTTGTAGGTGTAACCTTCTCCGACTATACCCGACAGTGTCCGCCAGAACGGCCAACGAGTTGGCTTTTTCATTTTGAGGAATGCTATATGCCTATTGGTCTTACCGGCTTAATTCGGAAAATCGCGCAAAGTTTACAGCATTTCCCAAAAATTGCAAGAAGAAATTTTCATTGACAGTCATCTATAAATCACATACAATACACATAAATAGATGGCCGTCTATAAATCTCAAGGAGTGATAATCATGTTATGGAGCTTTGTACAGTCTCAAGTTCTGGGTATGAAGTGGCTCAGTGATGCGGTGAGTTTGGCGCTATCGTCAATGGGGCTCGATGTAAATTCGGCGGCCGTCGGAAGCGTTCATTTCTTCATCTATGACACCGTGAAAATCTCAATCCTTCTCTGCGTTCTGATATTTTGCGTGTCATACATACAGACGTTCTTCCCGCCTGAACGAAGCAAGAGAATCATGGGACACTTCAGAGGTCTCAAGGCAAACGTAATCGGCGCGTTACTCGGAGCTGTAACGCCGTTCTGTTCGTGTTCATCTATCCCAATCTTCATGGGCTTCACGAGCGCGGGGCTTCCTTTGGGAATGACATTCTCGTTCCTCATATCGTCGCCGATGATCAATCCCGGAAGTCTCGTACTCCTCATGAGCATATTCGGGACAAAAATCGCGGTCGCCTATGTGGTTTTGGGACTCACTCTCGCGGTCTTGGGAGGGACATTCATCGAGAGCCTTCACATGGAGAAGTATATTGAGGATTTCGTGTATTCCCGCAACGGTGTGATTGATTCTGATATTGAGTTCCTGAGTTTCAACCGCAAACAGAGAATCGCTTACTCAGACCGTGAAGTCATCGCAACTTTCAGGGTTGTATTACCTTACATTCTCGCGGGCGTTGGAATTGGCGCGGTGATCCATAATTACGTCCCTGAGAAATTCATCACGGCCATTCTCGGAAGCAATAATCCTTTCGGCGTAATCATTGCGACGCTGGTCGGGATTCCTGTTTACGCTGACATTTTCGGGACAATCCCAATCGCTGAGGCTTTGCTCGCAAAGGGCGCGATGCTTGGTACTGTTATGAGCTTCATGATGGCGGTTACGGATTTGAGTCTTCCGTCAATGATAATGCTGCGTAGAGTCATAAAGCCGAGATTGCTGTCGGTATTCATTCTCGTCTGCGCTGCCGGTATAATAATAACTGGCTATGTCTTCAACTTCATGGGGGTGTAAGAAATGAATGCACCGGATGCTGCGCTAATATGCCGGGCTTTGGGGGACACTAACAGGCTTCAGATTGTCGAACTTCTCACTCACGGCGAGCAATGTACCTGCGTCCTCCTCGAACACTTCAACATAACTCAGCCCACATTGACGCATCACATGAGGGTGCTTTCGGAATGCGGGCTGTTGAAATCGCGCAAGGACGGAAGAAAAACCCTCTACTCCCTCGACTGCATAACTATGAGTGATTTCAGGAGCTTCATCGCGGGGCTTGAATGCGGGAAGGACTGACTCACTCCCACTTCCTGTATATGCCTTCCTGACGCTTGGCCTCAGCTTTCTTTGAGATGTGAGTACCAAGAACGACATTCCCGAATCCTTTGTGATGAATGAGAGCTTTCATTCTGCTCATGAAAGGGCAGGGAAGACGATGGGAATTTTCCGAGCATATGCAGGATGCGAAATGTATCGCTACATCGTCCTTGCTTATGCCGGCTTTTCGGAGTCTCATTCCGAGATTCTCCAGCTTCGTTGTGATGTTACCGCAACAGCCCCCGCAGCTCATTGACATGTATCGAGTCTCAGGAGGATAGCCCTCGAACTTCCCAATGCGTTCGTAAAAATCATTCATGCAGAGGAAACCTGAACACCTCTTCAAGACATCATCACACTGAATTATTACGACAAGCTCCGGCGCATCATCAATCATCTTCAAACCCTCCCTAATTTCCCGATAACATCTTCGTCAACAGAGGCTTCAATTCCGCGTGAAGACAACAAAGTTCTGGCGCGTTCAAAGTCGTCGGCCTTAACGTCAACGAAATATACATCGCGGTCAATGTACCCGTTGCTTCCGAAATTTCTGGGGTCAACCTTTGCACCGCAACCGCAAGCGTTTAGGCTGTCTATGGGGTAATGGCTTGCACGTACGCCCGTGAAACCTTCAGCCTTTAGAGCGTCCCTGATTTTCTGCCACGTTTCTCTGTCTTTGCGCTTGAACAGTGTTACTTTTTTTGCGAACCACATTATAATTAGTTCATCCTTTCATAAATAAGGTGATAGTATGAAGTATAGCAAAGTTTCAGTGTCAGGCATCAACACCTTTTACCGCGAGGCAGGAGACCCAAGCAGTCCCGCAATGATTCTCTTTCACGGCTTTCCATCGTCTAGCCACATGTTCAGGGATTTGATTCCCATGATTGCCGGCAAGTTCCACGTAATCGCACCAGATTTTCCGGGCTTCGGGCAGTCGGACATGCCATCGAGGGACGAGTTCACGTACTCATTCGACAACATCGCGGAAATAATCGACGGCTTCATCTCGGAAATGGGGATCGGAAAGTTCTACATGTACGTATTCGATTACGGAGCACCTATAGGCTTCCGAATCGCACTGAAGCACCCCGACAAAATCATGGGCATCATCAGCCAGAACGGCAACGTCTACGCTGAAGGTCTCGGCAAAAAATGGGAGGCCCGCGCCGAATACTGGAAGAACCCAACGCCCAAACTCCGCGAAAACTACAAGAGCGCGTTCGCACCAGAGACGATAATCGGGCAGTACACTTTCGGGACTCATGAAGGCAGCGTATCACCTGACGGCTACACTCTCGACATTCACTACACGAAAAGACCGGGCTACGATGAAATTCAGTCAGACCTGATTTTCGACTACCAGAGCAACGTCGCAATGTACCCGAAATTTCAGGAGTACCTGAGAAAGTATCAGCCGAAATTGCTGGCAGTGTGGGGGAAAAATGATCCTTCATTCATTCCTGCTGGTGCCGAGGCTTTCAGAAAGGATCTGCCGGACGCTGAGATTCATTTCGTTGACAGCGGTCATTTCGCGCTCGAATCTTGCTGTGAAGAAATCGCTGAATTGATGTGTAAAATTTTCCCATAATGATGAACTTTTAGGCTATAATTTAGAGAATTTAAACTTACCCTAAAGGGAGGCAAAAATTTCATGTGGCTTTTCTTAGTATTTATCACTCTCGTCTCAGGAGCTGCAGCTGGCTGGTACGCTTGGACAGTCTATCAGAAGCTGGAAGAGGCTAAAATCGGTCATCCCCGTGTAGCCGAACTCTCCGAGATAATCCATGGCGGTGCTATGGCGTTCCTCAAAAAGGAATATTCATGGCTCGCCCCGTTCGTTGGCGTTGTCGCGATATTGCTTGTCGCGGCATTAGGACTCGGCGCGGCTTTCGCGTTCGTACTCGGTGCGCTCTGCTCAGCAACAGCAGGCTGGATCGGCATGTACGTCGCCACAAACTCAAACGGCCGTACAACCTATGCAGCTCTTGCAGGTATGCCCGCTGAAGACAAGGCAGCCCCCAAGAAAGCGAAGAAGGCTGTTGAACTCGACAAGGCCGAAGCAGTTGCCGAAGAAGAACCCGCTCCAGCACCCGAAGCCCCGAAGTCAGAAGGCATACTTTCAGCGGCGGCAGGTAACGCGCTTGAAGTTGCGTTCTCAGGCGGAAGCATCGTCGGAATGGTCGTCGTAGGACTCGGACTTGCAGGCTTGGCAGTTGCGTATTTGTTCCTGAATGACGTTACAGCTTTGACGGCTTTCGGAATGGGCGCAAGCTCAATCGCACTCTTCGCACGTGTCGGCGGCGGCATCTACACTAAGGCGGCAGATGTTGGTGCTGACCTCGTGGGCAAAGTCGAAGCCGGTATCCCCGAAGATGACCCCCGCAACCCCGCAGTCATTGCCGATAACGTTGGCGACAACGTAGGCGACATCGCAGGAATGGGCGCGGACCTCTTCGAGTCATACGTCAACTCAGTGCTTGCGGCTATGGCAATCGGTGCTGTCTACACGTTCACGCCCGGCGTTGCTGACTCACAGCTCGGCCTCTGGGGAATCGGCTATCCCATGTTCCTCGCGGCTTGGGGAGTTTTCGCGTCAATCGTCGGCTGCATGATGATTTCGCAGAAGGCACCTTTCGCCGGAAAAGTCAGGGCAACAGTCGCAAAACTTCCGGGAATGGCCGGAGTCGTCAAGAGGATTGAGGACGGAGACGCGGCATTTGCGCTCAGGACGGGAACATTTGTAGCAGGCGGACTCATGATTGCCGGAACGTTCGTATTGAGTATCCTCTTCTTCTTCTCAAACTCATTCAACGTATTCCTTTCGGTTACGTCAGGCGTTCTTGCGGGAATCATAATCGGTATCGTTACGGAGATTTACACGTCGGGCGATTATCGTTTCGTTCAGGCTGTCTCGGCATCATCTGACACTGGCGCGGCGACGGTAATTCTGTCAGGCTTGTCGCTCGGAATGATGTCGACGGGAATCCCTGTGCTTCTCATCTGCCTTTCGACGCTCATCAGCTACTATCTCGCTGGAATGTTCGGCGTTGCTGTTGCGGCTGTAGGAATGCTCTCAATCACCGGTATATCACTGAGTGTTGACGCATACGGGCCAATCGCTGACAACGCGGGCGGCATCGCAGAGATGAGCGAGCTTCCTGAAGGTGTCAGAAAGATTACAGACCACCTTGACGCAATCGGAAACACTACGGCGGCAATGGGCAAGGGACTGGCAATCGGTTCAGCGGCTTTGACAGCACTCGCACTCTTCGTGGCGTACTCACAGGCGGCTCACATCGACAAGATCGACATCATGAATCCTTACGTCATCGTTGGATTGCTGATCGGCGGTATGCTTCCGTTCATCTTCTGCTCGCTCTCGATTGACGCGGTGAGCAAGGCGGCAGGCTCGATGATCGAGGAAGTCCGCAGACAGTTCCGCGAGATTCCGGGAATCATGGACGGAACGGGCAAACCTGACTCGAACCGCTGCGTTGAAATTTCGACACATGCGGCTCTCACTCAGATGATTGTACCGGGCGTAATGGCGATTGCTGTACCTGTGCTTGTTGGCTTCCTTCTTGGGAAAGAGGCACTCGGCGGACTTCTCGGCGGCTCGATCGTTACGGGTGTTATGATGGCACTTTTCATGGCGAACTCGGGCGGTGCTTGGGACAACGCGAAGAAGTACATCGAGGAAGGGCACTTCAACGGCAAAGGCTCGGCTAACCACGCGGCGGCAGTCGTAGGCGATAC
>JAFRSL010000274.1 GCA_017427625.1 Synergistaceae bacterium
CTCCCGGAAATCATGACCGAATACAGCAGGCGTTATCCCGGCATTAAGCTGGAACTCCTCGAAGCAAGCTCGGCGTTTCTCGTTGACATGCTGACAGAGAGGCTAATCGACATTACGTTCACTTGCCGTGATGACATTGTTGCACAGTTTACTCACTACCCGGCGTTTCATGACCACATACTTCTCGCGGTGTCCTCTGAGATTCTTAGCCTTGAGTATGCTTTGTCGGCTGACGATGTAATTTCGGGAAAGCACCTTCAGCCTGAATGTCCCTGCATACCTTTTGAGGCAATGAATGAGCTTGAGTATGTCATACTTTCGGAGGGCAACAATCTTCATGACAGAGCAATGATGATTTTCAACGAGGCCGGAATTTCCCCTAAGATAAAGCTCGAAATCTCTCAGCTCTCAACGTCATATCATCTTGCGGGTGCGAAATTCGGCGCGGCTTTCGTCAGCGACAAGATGATTAACAGCAATGAAAACGGACTGAGCTTCTACAGGATTGACTCGCCCGTAACTGAGAGACTGTTTTATACGGTGCTTCCAAAACGAGAATATACTCCTAAAGCTGTCAGGGCTTTCAGTGAGCTGTTGAGGCCGTAACAAAAAATACTCCCCGCAAATTTCACGGAGAGTATTTTCTGCGTTAAAGTTCTAGCGTGTTTTGCGCCTGATCATCACAGCAAGCACCATCAATGCGAGCGAGGAATATCCCCAATCACAGCCACCGCTTGACGAAGTGAATCGGTTAGTGCTTCCCGAGTCAGCAGTCCCGAACATCAGCGCGTCCTTGTCCGTCCACGTCTCACCGTCCTCCGAAACCTGAACCGTAAAGGCGTATTGTCCGGCTCTCGTTACTCCGGGTATCGTGCTTACGGTCAATTCCGTTGCGGCTGTCTTCACTGTCCCAGCGTCAGAAGGACTCCAAACGAGGGAAAATTCTTCCGGCGTTGCAGGCAAAGCGGCAGAGTCTTTGACGTACACATCTTCAGTATCCGTGTCCGATATGACATCGGCGATCCCGTTGATCCTCCAGAACACAGGCACATCGTGTGAAAGCGCGTATGTCTCCGTGATTACCGAGTCATAGTACCTCGTCTCGTCAGGTTCTACGTCTGCGCTGACATCTCCGCTGGCAACCTCAAGCTCAGGGTCAGCATCACCGATTAAGCCCGGCGAGTCCTCAGTGCCGTAGAGAAGCTCGAACAGTGAGCGCGGTGTGTAGCTGCACACTGTGTTGATTGCCCCGACCCTGCGAAGATCGTCCGCAACGTTGTCGCCTATCGTGAATGTGTACCTGTACGTCTCATACGGGAAGAGCGTAATGTTCCTCGCAAAATGAGCGCAACCTATCTCCTGTTTATCAGCCCATAGTTCCGGGTCAAGGTATACCGCTATTATCTCGACGCGCGGAATCGTTAAGTCCATGTGGTTGGTGATGGTTACTTCCATCTCGACAGGCCCGTCAGTGTTGGCGATCTTCGCGTTGTAGAACTCGTCCCACGTGGAATAGCCCCCGAATGTCATCGTCGGGAATACTACATCTTCCTCGCTGAGACTCGCCTTGAAGCCCGCCGCGCTGAAGTCGCCCGCGTAGAACGCCGCCGTTGCCTTTGCCGATTCAACGTCCTCAACGGTAAACTCGAAGTAGCCCTCATTGTTGCCGCCGGGATCTTTCTTCTCGTCCCTGTTCTCGTGGACTTCCGGCAGCTTTCCTTCAGGGTCAATGAGCGCGTAGAACTGGTAGCGTTTCTTGACAGGTATGTTCGGAGTGAAC
Source organism: Synergistaceae bacterium (assembly GCA_017427625.1). Classification (GTDB taxonomy): domain Bacteria; phylum Synergistota; class Synergistia; order Synergistales; family Aminobacteriaceae; genus JAFUXM01. The sequence continues at coordinate 1,781 of JAFRSL010000274.1, forward strand.
TCGAACTTTGCCCACGTCTTGTTGTCGCCGAGGTTTGACCACGCCGGAATACTGACGTACTGAGTCCCGATGAGCTGCTTGCCTGACAGTGACTCTACCGTATCATCGTTGACCCAGTAGAGATCGACCCTTACGCTTTCCACAGGCTTGAAGCTGGCGTTGTACATAGGCACTTCAACCCTGTACCTCGCACCCTTCAGGAGACGCGATGATGTGTACCTGTTGAAGTCAATCGCGTAGATTCTGACACCGCGCATCTCCATAGCATGGCTGCGGCTGGTGTTGTAGGTGAAAACCGGAAGATCGGGCTTTGAGTCGAAGCACTTGAACTTGTTGGGCAGAGGGAATGCAGGATCAGGATACTTGCTGTAGATGCCCTCAGAGCTGAACAGGTTGAGCCGCCTGTTGAAATCGCTCACCGCAAATCCGCATGTTATTGCGCCGTTCTCTGCAACATATGCCTGATAATGAGTCCTGTATCCCGTGTCAAGCGGGGCTGCAGCGTTGCGGGGAAGCTCCCAGTCAATACGTTCGCTTGAGCTTTCATACCTCGTGTACGTCGGGCCTTTCTCACCTTCCGGGACTTTCGCCAAGTCCGTGCCGAATATGCTGTCGACAAGTGAAAGCCCGTCCGTCAGATAGCCCGTCGAAACCTTCTTTGACTCTGTCGTCTCGTTCTCCTTGACTTTGGAGAATGACTGACCGCCCTGTACCTGCGCCCCGAACTGTATGCTCTCAATGTCGCTGAGTTCCTTCTGCTTGTGAGCGTAGCCCTCAATGTTTGCTATGGCTGTGGGGTACGAGAATAGATTTCCGTTCTCGTGAGTGGGCTGGTATTCTGACGATGATATGTCGGTTGCATGGCGTACTTCACCGTAAATCGTGAACGTGATGAAGTCCTGTTTTGTGAGGTACTTCGCATCATCGCTCATCGTCCCCAAGTTAGGCGCGGGCTTCGTTACGATCGGGTAACGCCATATGTACTGGTCAGCCTGAACGTATCCGAAAGTGTCAGCATCTTGCGCGGTTATGGTCTCGAATACCTCCGACGATTCGATCTCCTTGTTGTAGCCCTGCTTGATGGTCTCCACCTTGTCGGTTATCTTGTCGAGGAAGTTGAACACCGCGCTTGCCGCACCGTCAACAGCTTTGGCCTTCTTGACAGCGTTCTCGAAATGGGACGTTCCCGGAATTATGCTTGCTATGTTCTTGATAGCCCCGTAGACTTTCTGAGCTGTCCTCGCGCCTCCGATGACGTTGCGGGTCATGTCGCTGTCCATTGCGAAAATCGTCTCGACCGAGCTGTGCATGTCGAATTTTGACATCTGAGTCTTCGATTTCTGGTCGCTCTTTCCGTATGACACATGCGCCCCTTTGGTGAACGAGAAATTTACGGGCTGGGTCGTTACGGTCTTACCGTCCGCCGAAATCGTGTCAACATGGTACGGAGGAGCCTGGATTACCGCCATGTACGACTTGTCCCTTGTGCGGGTGGTGAACGTCGGTTTTCCCAGCTCGATACCCTCTGAGGCAAAATCCCCCGCAACAAGCGCAGATGTTCCGGCCGCATCGAGAGTCTGTGCTTTGGTCAGCGTTGAACCGTCGCTCTTGAAGAGGATCATTTTCCCGCTGGAAAGACGCAGAGCAAGATCATCGCACTCCTTCGCAAGCCCGATCTTCCCGAAGAAAGCCCCGGCCGCAATGGAGAGTTCACGGTCAGCAAAAGGATACAGTTCCGCGTTCGTGTCTACGGGAGCAAGATTGCACTCCTGAAGCTGAAACGCATTCCAGTTGTCTAAGTTGTTCTCGTATTGGCCGTTGTAGCTCGTATAACGCTTGTCGATTATGGGGTCGCCCTCGAAAATCCTTGAGCTCTTCAGCTTGCCGTCTGAGTCCATTTTCACCAGCGAGAGATAAGGCCGGACTCTGTATTCCGCGTGCTTGTCACCGCGTGTATCGTTGCTTCTATCGGTGAACGAGTCGTTAGCTTTGACATGGTAGTACATATCAGACCTGTAACCCGCAAAGGCTATCTCGTCCTTCCCGTCCCCGTCAATGTCAAGCACAGTTGCCTTGAAGCCTCCCCATGACGTTATGAGATGTCTTCTGTATCCTATGGTTCTATATTGGTTGTGATACATGCCGGAGTAAGATATTTGCTTGAAGGGTCGATCCATCGTAGTTTCATAGTCATTCACTTCATACGGCGTGGCTTTGAGGTCGCCTGTCTGGTTGTCCCACTTGTAGAGGTTCGTGTGAAGTGTCTTGACCGTTCCGCCGAACATCATCGCGTTTCTCTCGCCCGAAGGAAAATCCCCCTGGAAGATTACAGCTATCTCCGTCTCTCCGTCGCCGTCAAAATCTCCCGCGAGAATGTCTGCGCCCGGCGTTCTGTTCCAGCCGTTATAGCTCCAACTGCTGAAGTAACCGGGGTAACGGTAGTTGAAGATTGTTACCTTGTCCTTCATGGTTTGGATTGAGAATGTGCCGTCCTTGTACTCAAGCTGATACATCCACATATAGATTCCGTTGTTGTCGGTCGCAAGCACAGCTACTTCATTTGCGAAGCCGTCATGATTGAAGTCGCCCGTCGCTGTCTTGATTACCATGTAGGGGGAAGCTGCTGTGCTACTGAGATTATTTGTTGAATCCCATTGAGCATCGGGAGCGTTCTTTATGCCGCTAAGAGCAGCGGTAGTGAAGCCGCTTTTGGTCTGAGTGAGGTTGTCGAGTTTCTTGTACTGGACTTTGCCGGAATCGTCTGTGAACAGTGCCCAGAAATCGAGCCTTGCGCCAACGGTCTTGGTGTTGTAGTTGACAGGAATGCGGCAATTATCGTTTGTGGTTGTCATCGTAGTGACGACAACAAGCTCACCGTTAAAGCCGTCAAGAAAAATTCCTGTATCAATGTCATTGAGGTAGCCTGAATTTCCACTCTCGCCCCCGGGATAATTCCATGCCCCGAAACTAGAACACGTTACCCCCCCCCCGTCGTTCTTGCTTACTGTATTAAAGCTCAATTCATAGAGCCAATTTGTAGCAAATTCTCTTAAGCGGTGTAAATCAGAATCATCAACCCTATACTCTGATAATCCCACAGACGAAGCGATCACGACTTTATTGCCGTTGAATTTTGTTTGAGCAAGTTTCAGAAACATGCCATTGATTTCCGCATGTA
>JAFRSL010000275.1 GCA_017427625.1 Synergistaceae bacterium
CCATGCAGCGAGAAACATGATATTGTTGTCTAAACGGAGTACCTGTGGGACGCAGGGAAGTAACGCCTTTGGAGAGGACGTGAGACGGAGGCAGAAATGTCGCAACGCAGACCTCGTTGAATTAGGAAGCCCACGCTTCTATAATCGGGGGTAGTTCACCATAGTGTGCAAGAAGCCCCCACCTCTATAAGCGGAGGAGGGGGAGGAGTTAGTTCACTTCAACAGCCCGATATTCTTCATCACAACCTCAAGTTTCGCGTGCTGTTCCGGCGTAAGCGGCTGGATCGGTTCGGCGCACTTTCCGACATTGTAGCCTATCATGTTGAGTGCTTCCTTGATGACAACAGGGAAGCTCCCCATGTTCGTGGCAATGCGAAGCTCACTCAGCTTGAACTGTGCCTCAAGTGCCGCATCATATTTCCCGGCCTTGAAGTTCTCGTAGATGTCGACAGCTATTCTCGGCGCAATGTTACCGCATGACGTTATCGCACCCGCAGCACCGTACCACAACGCCGCGTAAATCAGCGTGTCCCGTCCCATGAGAACGTCAAAGTCAGGGTTGTCGCGCGTTAGGCGGATATATTCCTCGCTGTTCGTCATGTCGCCCGTCGAGTCTTTCACTGCGATGATGTTCTTGATCTTTGCGAGCTTCTGGATCGTTTCAGGTGCAACTCCTACATTCGTCTTTGGCTTGTTGTTGTAGATGACTATCGGAAGGCTCGTAGCGTCGGCGATTTTGCGATAGTAAATCTCAAGCTCGGCCTGTGTCTGGCTAACGAACATCGGGGTCAGTACGCTCAATGCGTCAACCTTGCACTCTTCGGCGATTTTTGCAAGCTCGATTGCTCCCTGAGGCGTTATGTGGTTTGCACCGGCGTAGATGTCCATTTTGCCCCGCGCGTATTCGCAGGTTACTTCAAGGACGTGGCGGTAGAAACCATTGTCGAACGCGTAGAACTCCCCTGATGTTCCGAACGGGAAGACTCCGTGAATCCCGTTGTCGATGAAATACTGAAGCAGCTTCTTGTACTCGTCCTCTTTGAACTTTCCGCTGTCGTCGAACGGCGTTACTACAGGAATGACTATACCCTTTGGCTTGAACATTTATGAATGTCCCCTTTCTTGTGGTGAAAAATTTCTTCGCGGTAGGAATTATTATACACGCAAAATTTAAGGCCGTTTGTGAAAAACTTGCGATTATTATAGAATTACTGACATAAAAATTTTTCCGTATTAAGGAGGATATAACCATGTTCAAGAAGACAGCACTAATCATATTGTTGGTGATGTGCCTTGTCCCTTGTGCTTTTGCTGACGAACCCGCAGAAGTTTCCGCCGACAACGAAGTATCACAGGACGCACAGCCAGATGAGATGACTTTACGGGAAAACGCCGTAAACCAGAGATCCGCCGAGCTTGAAGCACTAGCTCAGGATTTATCGGAGCGCGAGTCGAAACTCGTTCAGCAGGAGAAAGATTTTGCCGCGAGAGCAAGAACCCTCAACGCCGAAAGCCGCAAGATTTCCGGGATAAGCACCTCGCTTCTTGGCCGCGAAAACCAGATGACCAAGCGCGAGTTGGACCTCAAAGCCCGTGAAGCAGAACTTGCACGCCGTGAGATGACTTTCGCGCAGGAAAGCCAGAAGTTCACGGAAGCATCATCGGCTCTCGCAGGACGTGAAGCTGACATCGCAAAACGTGAGGCAGATCTTGCAGGACGTGAGGCTGAACTCAACGCCAAGATTTCAGCCAAAGAAGCTGCTGACAGTCTCACCGCACGTGAGGCAGAACTTGTCAAACGCGAGGCAGCTCTCACAGAACGCGAGGCAACAGGTGCGAGGCTCAGTGCATTGGAGTCGGAGCTTAATTCGAGAGATGAGGCACTCAAGGCACGCGAGGAGGCTGTGGCAGGACGCGAGTCGGCTGTAACTGAGAACGAGAAGAAACTCGCAGAGTCAACCGAGAAAGTCAGCACTCATGAGGCAGAACTCGCACAGAAAGAATCAGCCCTCAACACGAGAGAGTCTGAGCTTGAAGCCAGCAACAAGAAACTCTCCGAAGCAACAGCATCATTGGCAGAGAGAGATTCGGCACTCATGAACAGGGAGGCAGAGTCGGCAAGAAAGTCTGCGGAACTTCAGGAGCTTGAGACGCTGATCAAGGAGCTTCCGGCGTTTGACCCCAACAGTTCAACCGAAGCGGCCATGATTCTCACCTACAAGATTCCTGCTGAGAAACGCCGCGAACTCATAGCCATGCAGAGAGAGGCTTACACGCGCTACAGCTCGAACAGGGTAACTCAGGCACTCGAGAGCTACACTGCCGCGTTTGAGGCCGAACCTTCAGCGAATTACCTTGCTGCTTACTGGGCGGGGCTTTCGGCTGAGAGGCTTCGCAACAGAAGGGACGACGCTTTAATGTGGGCGAACCGTGCGCTTGAAATCAATCCTGATTACAGGCCGGCTCAGGAGTTGAAGAGAAGGCTTGAGGCTCCTGCGAGAAACACATCGACACAACAGAGACGCCGCACAACATCACGCTAGGACTTATGACATTATGCCCCTCTGTGTGATAGCGGAGGGGCAAATTTTTAGGGAGGCTAAGAACGTTTGGAGGATTTATACGAGATTCTTGAAGTCAAGCGGGACGCATCACAGGCGGACATCAAGAAGGCTTACAGGAAATTAGTACACCAGTATCACCCAGACTCTCGCCCTGGAGACAAAGAGGCTGAGGAGAAATTCAAGAAGATAAACGCTGCCTACTCCGTCCTCAATGACCCCGAGAAGCGCGCGCGATATGACCAGTTTGGGACGACTGATCCAAATTCCAATCCTTTCGGCGGTATGGGAGGAATGGATTTCGGAGACCTCTTTGGGGACTTATTCTCGCAGGCATTCGGCGGAGGATTCGGAGGTTCACGGAGGCAGTCAGCAAACTCACCGCGTCAGGGCGACGACATTGAGCAGGTTGTCAGCATAACACTTCTTGAGGCGTTCAAGGGAGTTACACGCGACATTGACGTTATGAAGTGGGAGAAGTGCCAGCACTGTAACGGTTCAGGCGCAAAGCCCGGCACTAAGCCCGAAACTTGCCCGCGCTGTCATGGCAGCGGTCAGACGAGGCAGCGTCAGCAGACTATGTTCGGAGTCTTCGAGAGCATAACGACATGCCCCGATTGTCATGGAACTGGGAAGATAATCCGCGATAAGTGCGACGAGTGCAAGGGTACAGGTCAGATTCAGAAGAAGCACAAAATCGAGGTCAAGATTCCGGCGGGTGTGGCAAGCAACATGAGGCTCAGAGTTCCAGGAGCTGGTGAGGCTGGAATAAATGGAGGCCCGGCGGGGGATTTGTACCTCATCATTGACGTTGAGATCAACCCGGACTTCGAGAGGGACGGTGCGGACCTGCACACGACTCTCATTCTCACATACCCGCAGGCTGTCTTAGGGACTGAGGCGAAAATCAAGACTCTTGACGG
>JAFRSL010000276.1 GCA_017427625.1 Synergistaceae bacterium
CTCGCAACTTTCCGCAAAGCAGGAATCACGATATAAGAAGCCGCAATAACCCAGCTTCCGCATTAAAATCTCCTTAGATTTCCGGGATTGTCTCAAAGTTCGGGGCAGTCCCGGTTTTCATTATGCCACGTCCTTAATCGACTCAGCAGCGCGCTATACATTCTCACATACAAATATCTTCCCGAAGGTTACAACAGGGTTATACGTTTCGGCTCCTCTGAATGACAGGGGAGCTTCTTCTTCATGGCCGTGTGTCAGTCAGCGAAATACTGTGCTTTAAGTTCCTCGACCATTTTCTCGTTCTTCTTCACTTCCGACACAGCATCGTCAAGCCACTTCAGCCCCTCATCATATTTTCCGAGCTTCTTGTAGCATTTCGCTATGCAGAGCTTGTATATCGCCTCGTACTCATTGATTCTCATGTTCCACAACGCTTCCTTGTAGTACGTTATTGCGCCCTCATACTCTCCCGTGTTGTACAGGGAATTTCCGGCCATCCAGTTCATAACGCACCTTTCCTCGCTGGTGTTCTTTATGCCGTTGTCGAGAACATGGAACGCCTTCATGTAATCCTTGTTCTTCGTGTGAATCTGCGCCATGAGTATGTATGACACAGCTCTTTTGGGTTCATTCAGCGAGATTTTGTGAAGCAGATTCATGCCCGCGTCCTCATTCCCTTTGCGGAAAGCCAGTAATGCCTCTATGTAGTCCAGTACAGATGACTTTGACGGGTCTGCATAATTCCGAGCCTGCCTGAGTGCGTCCTCTGCTCCGCTGAAATTGTCGAGGTTGTAGCGTATCACAGCCATCATCAAGTAGTTGTATGCTGTTGTGTCGTCCTTCACTCTCAAGACTTGATCGTACAGTTTTGAATCAACTTTCCTCAGCAAAGACATGAAACGTTCAGCCTGTGATTTATCGTGTTCCTTCGTGAAAAGTTTGAGGGCTTTCCGAGCTTCCTTCAAGTCATCTTTAATGACGGGCGAAAGATTGTCATAGAATAGACTCGGCTTAATGATTTCCATTTCGTCGCGGTGCTTTCCTCCTGATGGGACATAACCCAGTGCCGCATATATTGCCCCTGCGATTGCCAAATCACCGACAGCGCAAAGAGCCGTTATCCCTGAGATTACAGCGAAACTTCCGCCAACGATAGATGAAACCGCCATATAACTCGCAATCCATGTCCCGATACCTATCACATCAAGCGTTCCTATAGCCCAAAACAGAGAGAGCATTCCCGGAGTGGCTTGTGCAAGCAGCGCAGAAACTGCCGTCATTGCCCCAGCCCCTACGGTGAAATACGTTACAGCTCCAACTACGGCAGTAATCACGGTATATTTCAGGACGGCTCCGGTTTTAGTGTCCCAAAACTGTTTTGGATATACGACGGAGAAGCGCAAATCCTTGTTCATCGGGTTAGTTTTCGTGAAAAGACTCATGAAAATCCTCCTCGTTACCTCTTGATATTTTGCAATTATAAGTTACAGGGAGGCTTCGTCAATGAGTAATCTATAATATCTTCACGCTTACATGAACGCTTTGTGTCTGCTTACCTCCTCCGTAGAACACTCCCTGATTTATCGCGCAGTCCTGAGCGTCTCGCCCCGAAGAAATCTTGATATACGTATCGTCGCATTCCCTGTTGTGCGTCGGGTCAAGCGAACGCCATATCCCCGCGTCAAAAATCTCTGTCCATGCGTGAGTTGCCCCTTCGCCCGGAATCATTCCAGCGACGTAGCGGCATGGTATACGTTCGAGCCTACATAGTGCCAGCAATATGTGAGCGTAATCCTGGCACACTCCCCGTCTCATCGCAAAGGCTTCCTCTGCTGTCGTAGCTATCCCTGTCGCCCCCGAAACGTAGGAGAAATCGTCGCACAACATTCTCATCAAGTAAACGGCACGTTCAAATTCACCCGTCCAGCCTCTAGGGTCTAGGCTTCTGTGAAACTCCCTGATGTTCACTCCGGCTTTCGTCAACGGAGTCTCATACTTGAAAATTCCGGCCTTGTGAGGTTCAGCAATGACTCTCCCGTCGATGTCAATCTCAGCAATTCCATTAACGTCAACCGAAAAATGAGAGTGAATCTGCTTTGCTGTCCCGTAAATGCACATGTTCCCGAATGAATCCCTCTCCGAGTTGCTGAAGTGAACAGGGTAAATCTTTATGTGTTCGCCGGAAATCTTCTGCCTCTCATCGCTCGAAGGAAAGCAGCGCAGCTTGAAGTTGTGTTCCCACGCAGGCCGCTCAAAATCCAGTTGCATATGATAGCTGTATCGAAGTTTTTTAACCCGCATAATCAGGAAAATTTAATCAGGCTCTCTACCATTCGTATAACTTCAGGACGGTTGATGTTCTCCTCTTCAGCAAGCTCATTAAGCGCAGAAAGAGTCTCAGGATTGTAGTGAAGCCCCGTTTTCTCTATCCTGTATGTGAGCCTCGTAACCTCGCGGCGTATCTCTTCATTCCCTGCATTTCCCCTCGCGTAAAGGTCAACTCGCTCAATCCTCTTTCCCAGCTTTATGATTCCCCGAACGTTCTCATCGCTTATTACATCGTCGGCCATGCCCCAGAACGCCGCAATATTGTCGTTCACCTTCTGTAACTGCAACATTGGAGCGGGAGATTTCTTCGCCGAGTTCATCTCGTAGACCGCCATTTGAATGTAGCTGAATGCCTCGCTCCCTATCTCGTCCCTGAGTACAATCGCGTTGTCGTAAGCATACATGAGGCTGCAATACAGTGATTCGGGATTGCTCTCGTCAAAACATTTTCTTTCTACTGATTGCCCCGATAACTCGCGTATTCCCGTGTAAACTCTCTCGCTATATCGTCCAAGCCAGAATAACCGCTCACTGTTTCCGAATGATAATATCGACATCAATAACACTCCTTCACTCTGACATTACCCATGTATCCTTGAAGCCCCCGCCCTGAGATGAGTTTACGATGAATGAGTCAGGGTTCCGCGAAAATCTTGTGAGACCGCTTTTCCACACGACAGGCTCATCACTCATAAGCACGAACGCACGCAAGTCCGCCTTTCTTGGGACTCTCTTTCCGTCCTCGTAAATGTCAATGTCCCTGAAGTCTATTACTTCTTGGGCAATAAATCTTCTCGGTTCAGCTTTCAACATGGCCTTGAAGTCTTCCTTTTCCTTTGATGAAAGTTTACTCCCAAAGACAACTCCATATCCTCCAGCTTCGGCAACGTCCTTAATCACTAGGCTGTCGAAATTCTCAAGAACATATCTCATGTCGCCATCATAGAACGGTAAGTATGTCGGTGCGTTCTGCAATATTGGCTCTTCGTCGAGATAGTATTTCACCATTCTTGGGACGAAGTAATATATTCCCTTGTCATCGGCCGCGCCGTTTCCGGGAGCGTTAATCAGTGCGACGTTGCCCTTCCTGTAGATGTCGAAGATGTGAGGGATTCCGATTAGCGACTCTCTCTTGAAGTTCACGGGGTCAAGGTAGTCGTCTGAAATTCTGCGGTATACTGCGCCGACCTGCTCTTTCTTTCCCGAATAGTCGATGAAGTAGAGCCTGTCATTCTCGACCGTCAAATCCTCGCAAGTAACGAGCCTAGCCCCTGTTCGTTCGGCAAAATATGAATGCTCGAAGTATGCCGCGTTGAAGCGTCCGGGAGTGAGTATGACGGAATGCCCGCCCGTGTTCACGTAGTCCATAGTCCGGCGAAGAAGCTCAGGGTAGTTCCTGTTATCCTCCGTGAGATTATCCGCGAACGCCGAAGGAATGCTCCTCATGCAAAGCTCACGCGCTATCATTGGATACGATGCTCCCGAAGGAATACGAAGGTTATCCTCGAGAACGTACCAGCTTCCGTTCTTCCCTTGAACGAGGTCGATACCTGAGATGTGTGAGTAGATTCCTCCCGGCGGGGAAACACCGTCGCATTGGGCCATGTA
>JAFRSL010000277.1 GCA_017427625.1 Synergistaceae bacterium
AGAGTGAGTCTGCTCCGAGTCTTGGGAGTCGATGCCGGTGATGAGCTTCTCGACTCTATGTTCAGCCGCTTCTGCGTAGGGAAGTGAGTCCATTGCGTCAACAATAATGCTCACAGCTTCCCCGCGCGTCATTCCGTCGTGATAGTCTACATTGAGGCGGGGTGATTTCGTTTTCACGTCATCGCTCGAAGCGTCCCCGCTCACAGTCTCAGCCTCTTTAATGTTCATTGCCGACTCTGCACGTTTCAGCATCTCTGTAAAGTCCTTCTCCGTTACCTTCCTGTCAACCCCGAATTTTCCCGCAACCCTACGAGTCTTTGAGGGCGTGCTGATTCTCTGCTTGGGGTAGACTGGGTACTTCTCCGGCTCAATCAGGCGGTACAGCGTCGCAATTTGAACAGCGGGGTAATACTTGCTGCTTTCGGGAACGTCCAAATACTCCGCAAGCGACATCATCACTCCAGCGTCAGCAAGAACCCTCTGAACATGTACAGCGTGAACATCACGGGGCTTAACGTCCCAGCTCACAGCGAGTGCCGCAAGAGTTCCAACAGCCTGACCAGTCATCATACATACGGGCTGAAGACGTAGCGCGCTTGTTGCGAGGCGGGACATTGAGAGATTCTTTTCAGCCGCAAGAAAATTGTCATCGCTCGCGGGAATGAATATCCTCATTGGAACCTGAAACGCTCCCGAAGGTTCATGAGTCCTCATTGCTGCCTGACGTTCACCAAGTTCATGCTCGAAGTCGTCATCATCGTCGCCCGTGTGAAGGTCGAGAATGTAGCCGCCGATTGCGATTGAGTCCGTGAGTTCCTGATTCTTCCTGCCGTTCCTGTAACTTTCGGAGTTCACGTATATTGCCTCCGAGTTGTACGTGTAATCGCCGACAATCCTGCGCGACTCTCGGACGTATGGGACAGGGGGCATGTGGCGGGCAATGTTCTTCCATTCGTCGGGAAGGTCTTTCGCGGCCTCTGGAAGTTCGTCGTATTCGTTCTCGTCAATCGACCATGACTCGCCCAATTCATTCTGAACGTACCATATGAAATGAAGCGTCTTTACGAGGGCTTTGCGGTTTATGTCCGCTCTGAAGTCAGGACTCTCAAGGTATGCGATCGGGATACCGTACTTCGACTCCCAGCCGTATTGACCGGGGTAATCGTTGCCCCAATTCACGCCGGTCTTGGTGATTCGCTTCCAGTCCTTTCGCGCTCCAGTGTAACTTCCCGGCGACTGAGAGTCTGGGATTGCCCTGTAGCCGTTATGCGCGGAAAATTCGGCGGGCAGCTTGAACGGAGACCTCTTTCCCTCACCGAAAGTGTTACGCGAGACATAAGCGAGGTAATTCTTGCGGGCTTTCTCGTAACCCGGAAGCGGCGATTTCGGCCTGAGTGTTTCGGGTACACCTTTGGGGTAATTTCGGATCACGGCTGTCCATGTTATATCCTGAATCATTGAGTCTGGATTCATGTCTGGGGAAATCGAGTTGCCTGAACGGTATCGCAGTCCTGCAATCGGTATAACGTCCCCGTATTCCGTAGCGTCGATGAGAATCTTGCAGTCGAAACTCTTTGTACCTTCGGGAGTTTTTACGGTTACGGTTTTTCCTTTGTCCGACGATTCCACGCTCACAATATCCGAATGATAGAGTATGTCCGCACTTCCGGCCATGTCAGCAAGAATCTTATGGCCGACTGATGGCTCGAACGCTTTGCCGTCTGTCTTCCAGTATGACGTAGCGATTGACTTCCTGAGTCCCGCGTAATGTTCCCTGATCTTGTCCATGAACTCACGGTATAATCCGCTCTCACGAAGTCGAGTCATGTCGTCCATCGTTGAGACTCCCGCCGCTGTTGACTGACCGCCGAGCATTCCTGTTGGTTCGATTATCAGGGTGCTTGCGCCTAGACGTTCAGCCTGAATCGCCGCTGAGACCCCCGACATTCCTCCGCCCGCTATGATGATGTCGTACTCAGGGCTGAGAGGACTATAGCGGTCAGCAAAAGCCTCCGGGGGCAAATCACCCGATGATGTCATTATCCGCCGGAAAAGTTCGCCACCATTCCTCCCCATGTCGACACCCATATACACGCGCGGGATTCTCATTCTTGCCGGGATACCCTCGGTTTCACGAACGTCAATCACGAAGGCCGTCCTGTAACCTGACTCTGAAGCGTCATTCGCCGAAGCCGCGTCATAATCTCCGTAGGGGTAAGCAAGAGCATCAATCTTCCTCCCCGTCATAGCCTCAAGATATTTGCGGGAGTCAGTAAGCTCGGTGATCCTGCGGTCATGGGATAATGCTGTGAGGTTTGGGTGTGTTACTGTGTAAGAGCCTAGCGAGAATAATTCATCCCCGGCTATGTCTCTCAGCTCGTCCTGTGTAATATGCGGGTAACCAGTATCAAGCCTGCCGACCGTTTCCGCAGTGATGAAGAACACAGCACTCATTCCGCGCTTCCTCAGTTCCGGGACAGCGTTGGCATATGCTCCCCTGTAGCCGTCATCGAACGTGATAATCACGGCCTTGCGGGGCAAATCCGGCGAGTCGATGTCCTCAAGCCTGAGCGTGATATAGCCGTTGTACTTCAGCCAGTCCAGCTGGGCGCAGAAGTCTTTTGTGCTTACATCGAACGTGTTGAATGGGACGGGCTTAATGTCGTGATACATGAGGGTAGCGGGAAAATCCTCCGCTGACAGAAGGGACGGTGCAATTAGGGCGAGTATTGCTGACAAAAGCATAATCTTTCTTGCGTTGGGCATTGTTATTCACTCCTTTAAGGCTAAATTATACGCTGTGTGTGCTACAATTTAACGAAAATTTTTTCACAGAGGGGAATTATGGATAAGACAACACGAAAATTGAACGGTTCAGAGATATTGATACAATGCCTTCTTGAGCAGGGAGTCGATACGATATTCGGCTATCCGGGCGGGGCAATCCTGAACGTTTACGACAAATTACACGACCACCCGGAAATCCGGCACATTCTCACCGCACACGAGCAGGGAGCTTCACACGCTGCTGACGGTTACGCGCGTTCAACAGGAAGAGTCGGGGTATGCCTCGCAACTTCAGGGCCCGGCTCAACAAACCTAGCAACAGGTGTAGCAACCGCGTACATGGACAGCTCACCGGTCGTGTTCATAACCTGCAACGTAAATTCAGACCTCATTGGGCGCGACTCGTTTCAGGAAGTTGACATAACCGGCGTAACTCTGCCAATCACGAAATGTTCCTACATAGTCAGCAACGTCCATAATCTTGCCGACACAGTGAGGGAGGCTTTCGCTGTTGCGCGTTCAGGGAGGCCCGGCCCGGTTCTCATTGACATTCAGAAGAACGCAACGGCTGACGAGTGCGAATATTCACCCGTAACACCCGAAGAATTTTTCTCAGGCAAAAATACGAGAATGGAGCGGTTGAGAGCCACTCATCACCCCGCTATAGGCTGTCCCGAAATCGACATGAACGCGATAGAGCAGCTTGCGGAAATGATTGAACGTTCCGAGAAGCCGCTCATGATTTGCGGAGGAGGAGTTGTTCGTTCTGGGGCATCTGGGGAATTTAGGACGCTCGCGGAGAAGATTGACTCTCCAATCGCAATAACTGTAATGGGAGGCGGAGCGGTTCACGGAAGGCACCCGCTCGTTACAGGAATGATAGGTATGCACGGCTCTCAAGCCTCGAACATGGCGTGTGATGCTTGCGACTTGCTGATTGCTGTAGGCTGTCGCTTCTCGGACAGGGTAACGCTGAATCCTGCGGGCTTTGCGAAGAACGCGAAGATCGTCCACATTGACATTGACCCGTCGGAAATCGACAAGAACATTAAGACCGACCTCCACATCATCGGGGACGCTAAGGAAATTCTCACACTTCTCCTCTCGAAGCTCAAGGGCAGCAAGACCAATGATGGCTGGAAGAATTACGTCTTTTCGTTCAGGCGCGAGACGGAATATGACGACCCTGAAGACGGGACATTGACACCGAAGGAGATACTTTCGGCGGCAGCTGAGATTCTCCCGCAGGACACGATGGTTACGACCGATGTCGGACAGCATCAGATGTGGGCGATTCAGCACTTCAAGTTCGACTACCCCGGACAGCTCATAACGTCGGGAGGATTCGGGACGATGGGCTTCGGACTCGGCGCGGCTATCGGCGTTCAGGCGGGCAACCCCGAAAAGACAGTCCTTCATGTAACTGGTGATGGCTCATTCCGAATGAACTGTAACGAGCTTGCAACCGAGCAGTATTACAAGATGCCGATAATCACCCTACTATTCAACAACTCGACTCTCGGAATGGTGAGACAGTGGCAGCACCTGATATATAAGGAGCGTTACTCACAGACGACACTCGACAGAGGCCCGGACTTCGTGAAACTCGCTGAGGCTTACGGCATTCACGGCGCGACGGTTAGGGACGAGGCAACATTGAGGCGGGTGCTTACGGAGGCTGTGAACTCACGTTCTGACGGACTGGGCTGGGTCATCGACTGCCGGATTGACATTGACGAGATGGTGAGGCCGATGGTTGGCGGAAACAGCTTCATCACGAATTTCATGCTCTACTAGGGGGTGAGTGAAATGCAGGCAAAAGAAGACAGCAAGAGCCTCAAACGATACACGATAATAACGGCGATGGACAACGAGGCGGGCGTTCTCTCACAGTTGGCGCACCTTTTCTCGCGTAAGGGTTATAACATTGAGACGATAGCGGCAGGCTGGACGGTTGACCAAAATGTAACGCGCTTCACGATTGAGATATATTCGGACGAGGAACGTATAAAACTCCTTTGCAGTCAGCTCCGTAAACTCGTGCCGATACATTACGTTGAGATACTTGACCCGTCGAAGTCGATACGCCGTGAGCTTATGATGGTTCGCGTAAAGGCTGAGGACAGAGCCGCAAGGAACGAGGTCATTCAGATATGCAACATATTCAGGGGATCTGTCGTTGACATTACGCCTGACAGTATCACTGTGTCGGTTACAGGAGATGACCAGAAGACCGGAGCGTTCGAGGAATTACTCAAGGAGTTCGGGATAATTGACCTTGCGAGGACGGGAATCGTTGCTATTGAGCGCGGTGAAATGTAGGCAGAAAAAATCCCCCGGCCATATGAGACTGGGGGATTCATTTATTTCTCGTAAGCCTTGAAGAAATGCGTTGACACTCTCTTCTCCACAGGCGGCAACTCCATATAGTCCCCGTAAAGAGCCGTCAGCCATTCATCGTACCCAGCCGGAGCGTTATACATCTTCCCTTCAAATTCAAGCTGTGTCATCTTCTCCAAGACCTCGCGCCTGCAAACCGCATTCCTCAATCCCGTGAAGTCCCCGACAAATCCAG
>JAFRSL010000278.1 GCA_017427625.1 Synergistaceae bacterium
GTATGTTCCCGTTCTCATCATCCACATATGCCTTGTCGCCCGACATAATTACCTCGCCTCCGCCTGTTAACGGTGCGGACGTGTCATCGGAAATCGTGAACGCATCAGAACGCGCGGCACGGTATGAGAATGTATGAGTGCGGTCATTGACGGTGCGCTTGGCGATTGCGAACATTTCAAGCCTTCCGCCGGGTGCTGTCTCTGGGGTCAGTACATAATTGCCTTCAAGGCCGACTGCCTGAAGAGTCCTGTTGATGAAGTCCTGATTGGGATAAAGGAGAAGTACGATGTCTTCGCTGTCATAAGAACGTCTGATTTCTTCGGCGTTGAACAGGAGAGCTTCGAGCATGGCAAGTGATAATTCATCGTCTGCATATTTGGCGCGGAGTCTTTCTTCTTCCTCGTCATTGATGCAGTAGACCCATTTCTGGGGATTCATTTTGTCTCCGCTTCCGCTCTCTTCAAACTCGTTGATCAGGTCAGCCCATTCATTGCCGTGCATGACAGATGCCATATCGCTGCTGACGAGCATACTTGAGAGCTCAGTACTTACTCCTTGCCCCCCCCCCCGTCAGTATTTGTACCTACCGGGCTGCTACTTCCTCCGCAACCCCCCAAGCTGATCGTAACGAACACTAAGAACGCTACAGTCAGCAACGACGAAAATGTTTTGCGCATATATCTAACCTCCTTGAATTTTTACGGAGCATTATAGCAGACAATAACCCCCCTCGCAACTCAAAGGGGGATTCTGTTTCCGTTACAGACTGATGAGAAGAAGAGCGAGCATTACCCCGCCCACAGAATGAACCAGCCAGAAGCGTATTGTTACGGCTGTCTCGTCAAGCCCTTTTTTCTGGAAGTGATGATGAAGCGGAGCCATGAGGAAGATTTTTCGGTTGAGCTTTCGGATTGTGAAAATCTGGATTGCCGAACTCAGCATCTCGATGATGAATATGAAGCCCGCCGGAATTATTGCAAGTGTACGGCCATTCATGACGCAGAGAGCCGCCAACGCTCCGCCCAAGAAGTGAGACCCAGTGTCGCCCATGAATGTCTTTGCTGGTCTTGTGTTGAAGAACATGAATCCCCCAGTCATTGCGAAAAGCTCAGTCATTGCCCTCGCGTTGAGACCATTAACAGGGATCATTATGAGCATGACCGCAAGTGAGATCATGAAGCTGCCGCCCGCGAGTCCGTCAAGTCCGTCCGTAATGTTCACGGCGTTAATCGTCCCGGCTGTCATCAAGAACGCAACGGGTATACTCAGCCACCACATTCCCCCAAAGACTCCCGGCCAAAGTCCCAGCTTCCCGCGAAAGAATACGGCCATGACCCAGACAGCGCAGACCAGTAATTGAGCCTTCAGCTTGTCGAGACTGCGAAAACCCTCGCTTGTGTGAGTCCTGAACTTCAGCCAGTCGTCAACGAAACCAATCAGCCCGCTCAAAATCGGCAATGACCAGAATATCAGCCCGTCGAGCGAGAAGTCCATCAGAAGCGCGACAACTCCCAGAATCAAGAATATCACTCCGCCCATCGAGGGTGTCTTCGCCTTAATCTCGTTGTCGATGTTCACGCCGTAAGACTTCTGAATCTGGGTGAGGTGGATATGACGCTGGTACTTTATCCAGAAGTATTGAAGGATTACGCTGAGTGCGAAGAATATCAGTGCTGTGAAGACCATCATTCCTCAAATTCCTTCACGATATTTCCGAGACCGATGCTGTTCGAGCCTTTAATGAGTAAGCCCTGCCATTCGGGTATCTTCCTCAGAGCTTCGAGCGCGGATTTCCAGTCGTCAGCAAAAATATAATCGCCCTTCACAGCCTCGCGCCAAATTCCACCGACGAGTATCACCGTTTCGATGCCCTCAAGTAATGGCTCAATCTCAGCGTGATACATGGCCGAATTTTCACCGAGTTCGCGCATTTCACCGAGTATTGCGATTTTCCCTGAGCATTTGACCTTCCCGAAAGTCTCAAGCGATGCAGTCATTGATGCCGGATTTGCGTTGTAAGCGTCATCAACGAGGAATCTCTTTCCACCGTCGAGAATCATGACCCTTCCCCGCCCCCTTAGTGCCTGAAAGTCCCTGAGAGAGTCGGCGCATTCCTGAAGCGATATGTTCAGCTCATGTGCAACTGCTGACGCAAGCGACAAGGGGACTGCATTGTGCCTGCCCCAAATGTTCGCGGTGAAACGGGCGATTTCCTGAGTCGGCCTGTGAGCGAGGACGAATGACATTGCGGGGAGAGTGTACTCCGATGTGTCATGACTGATGACGAAATCAGCATCCTTGTTCTCGCCGACCCCCATTGAGCGGACGTAGTACCTGAATGCCTCGCTGAGATATTCGTTGTCGTTGTTGAAGATGATCTTGCGGAGGTTGGCGGAGTTCGTGATTTCCTTCTTCTCGCGCAAAACTCCCTCAACGCTCCCGAATCCCTCAAGATGAACAGGTGCAACAGCCGTGAGAATTGCTATTGACGGCGGGAAATACTCCGTGAGTTCACGAATTTCGCCGGGCTTGTTCGCACCAAATTCGAGGATTAAAATCTCGGTTTCAAGAGGCATAGCCATTATCGTGGCCGTACAGCCTATGAGCGTGTTGAAACTTCTTTCGGGCGCGTGCAACTTGAAGTGAGGCGATAATACTTTCTGGAGGGCAGCGCGTGTTGTGGTTTTTCCGACGCTTCCCGTTATTCCGATTATGTCAGTGAGGTTGTGAGCTTTGAGCTTCTTCGAGGCAATTCCGGCTAAATCACGCTCCGGTTCGTCAAGCTCTACAAATGGGACTGTGAGACCCTCAGGCTTCTTTCCCTTCCTCACGATGATTAGTCCTGCACCGTTTTCGATAGCCTGCGGAATGTAATCATGCCCGTCAACCTTCTCGCCCTCGATCGCAATGAATGCCCCGCCAGCTTCAACGTCCCTGCTGTCAGTGGCAAGATGATTCGGGAACTCAATGTCAGCAAATTCCTCCGCAACTTCGGGGAATAAATCCTTAAGTTTCATGTTCATGTTAATGCGAGTCCCTCCATGATTTCACGGCTTCAGCGTCGTTGAAAGGTATCTTTTTGTCCTTGATGGTGATGAATCGTTCAGGGCCTTTCCCAGTGATTACGAGAATGTCGCCCGGCTTGAGGTCATCGAGGGCTGTTGCGACAGCTTGGGGTCTGTCAACGTTGACGCGGTAAGGTATGCTGACTCCTTCTGCGATTGCGTGTGCGATTGCGTAGGGATCTTCCTCGCGGGCATTGTCGGAGGTTATGAAGACCTCGTCGGCAAACTCTGAGGCTGCGCGCCCTAATTCCGGCCTGTTCTGCTGATACCTTCCGCCGCCGTGCCCGAACATCGAGATCACGCGCCTTTCGTCCCCTGAGAGTTTCCTGATTACACTGAGAACGCTCCTCAATGCTGAGGGTGTATGAGCGAAGTCAACAAAAACACACGCGCCGTTTGGAAGGTCAATCCTCTCAAGACGGCCGGGAACTTGCGGAACGTTTGCGACACCCTTCACGATTGCCTCATCATCAACGCGCCCTCTCATGGCCGTAACAGCGCAGAGAGTGTTCATGATGTTGAACGAGCCGACTAAAGGAGTGTGAAGCCTCAAAGTGTCGAAACCCTCAGCCACGATCACAAGCTCCGTACCGTCAATGCTGGTTCTCGACTCTGCAACTCTTGATGATGCTCCCTCATTCAGCCCGAAACCGCGTACCTTGTCCCCAAATTCCTCAACGAGTCTCTTTCCGTAAGGGTCATCAAAATTCGCAGCGCCCCTGAAATCCGGCTTTGTGTAGTTCGTGAAGAGCAATTTTTTCGCGGCAAAGTAATTCTCCATGTCCTTGTGGAAATCGAGATGCTCAGGGTACAAGTTCGTGAAAACGGGGACATCGTACAACGCGCCCTTGATGCGTCCGAGATAAAGGCCATGTGATGATGTCTCCATTACGCAAGCACCGCAGCCGTTCATGACCATGTGAGCGAGCTGACGCTGGACTATGCAGCTTTCGGGGGTGGTACGGTCAGCCTCTTTGTCGGTAACACCGTCGCTCTCGATTATAGTGCCGAGAAGCCCTGTTCTGATTCCGGCGGCCTGAAGTATTGAGCGGATTATGTAGGTTGTTGTGGTTTTGCCGTTCGTGCCTGTAACTCCGACCATCAACAATTTTGCTGACGGGTTATCGTAGA
>JAFRSL010000030.1 GCA_017427625.1 Synergistaceae bacterium
GGGGATTGTAGGTTTCGGCGAAGCTATGGAGATTTTGCAGGGGAGACTAGCTGATGACTTGGCCACGAACTCGGCAAGAAGAGACAGGCTAATCGCAGGGATACTTGAGCGAATACCTCACGCAAAACTCAACGGCGCAACAGGTTCTAAACGTCTTCCCAACAATATCAACTTCAGCTTCATCGGAGTAGAAGGCGAGACGCTGTTACTTGACCTTGACGCTAAAGGAATTTCAGCCTCGACAGGCAGCGCGTGTTCTTCGGAGAGCCTTGACCCTTCACATGTTCTTTTGGCATTGGGGCTGAGGCACGAGATGGCTCACGGGTCGTTACGCTTCACGATTGGGAGATTGACGGACGACAAGCAGATTGATTATGTGCTTGACGTACTGCCGGAGATTGTCGCAAAGAGAAGGGCAATGTCGCCTTTGTGGGAAGATTATATTAAAGGGGGAAAATAATCATGGCATTAGATTACAGCCAGAAGGTAATGGATCACTTCATGAATCCGAGAAATGTCGGCGAGATTGAGAATGCTGACGGAGTTGGCGAGGCAGGTAACCCAAAGTGCGGGGACATCATGAAGATATATCTCAAGGTCAACCCTGAGACGAAGGTCATCGACGATGTGAAGTTCAAGACGTTCGGGTGCGCGAGTGCGATTGCGTCATCGAGTATGGCTACGGAACTCATAAAGGGGAAGACGATTGATGAGGCTTGGGACTTGACGAACAACGCGGTTGCTGAGGCTCTTGACGGACTGCCGCCCATAAAGATGCACTGTTCGGTTCTCGCTGAAGAGTCAATACATGCCGCGCTGAATGATTATAGGGAGAAGCATGGAATGTCTGTGATACCTATGGAGTATCACGAGGACTAAGCAGACCAAGAAAGGGGAGCGCATATGTCTCCCCAATTTTTTGCTGTTACACTTCCGCTACACACTCAATCTCACACAAAGCTCCCTTGGGGAGATCTTTCACGGCAAAGCATGAACGAGCAGGTTTCGAGACAAAGTACTTCCCGTAAACCTCATTGAACGCCCCGAAGTCCTTTATGTCGACAAGGTAACATGTCGTCTTTATGACCTTGCTGAAGCTGCTCCCTGCGGACTCAAGAATCACTCCGACATTTTTGCAGCTCTGTTCCGCTTGTGCTTTGATGCCGTCAGGAATGTTTCCAGTCATTGCATCAGCCGGAAGCTGTCCTGATGTGAATACCAAGCCGTTCGTTATGAATCCCTGCGAATAAGGCCCTATAGCCGCTGGTGCTTTTTCGGTTTGAATGATTTTCACGATATTTCCTCCTTTTTGAACACTAAACATAATTCTTGTAGGCCGACTTCATTCGTTCGAGAGCCTCATGAATATATCTCGAAGGGCAGGCAAGATTCCATCTCTCGAATCCCTCGCCCTGCTTCCCGAAAACATATCCCTCGTCGAAGAAAAGCCTGGCTTCTT
This sequence comes from Synergistaceae bacterium, assembly GCA_017427625.1. GTDB lineage: Bacteria > Synergistota > Synergistia > Synergistales > Aminobacteriaceae > JAFUXM01. The sequence continues at coordinate 1,460 of JAFRSL010000030.1, forward strand.
CGTGGTTAATCCGCTCAAGTTCCCGGTAATCCAGTCCGAGATCATTGAAGTCCATCCACAGAAGGTAAGTCCCCTCAAGGTCATACACCTTAACCGCCGGAAACTCACGGGCCATGAAATCGCAGACCGCTTTCCTGTTCGAGTCAATGACCTTCAGGCACTCATTGAGCCATTCCCCGCAATGCTTATAGGCGGCCTCGCAGGCAACGTAGCCGAGAATGTTGCATTTCGGGTTTGGGTTTGACAGTTTGAGCGAGGACAGGAACTTTTCGCGGAGTTCAGGGTTCGGGATAAAGATGTTCGATGTCTGAAGCCCCGCAACGTTGAATGTCTTGCTGGGAGCTGTGAGTACTAGGCAGTTCTGCGCGAACTCCTCACTGATTGACGCGTAGACCGTGTGAACATGGCCGGGCATAATCAGGTCAAAATGAATCTCATCCGACACGACAAGAACGCCATGCTTCAGGCAGATATTCCCGATTCTTTCAAGCTCCTCACGTGTCCATACACGCCCCGCAGGATTGTGGGGGCTGCAAAGAATCAGCATCTTCGTGTTTGGGTCTGAGGCTTTACGCTCGAAGTCGTCAAAGTCAATCTCGTAATGATCGCCCTTGTTCACAAGCTGATTATCGACAAGAGTTCTGCGGTTGAAGTTGACAGCATGATACATCGGATAGTAAACCGGTGTCATCAGCATTACGCCGTCCCCCTCGTTCGTGTATGTCTTCACCGTCTGGAAGAACGCATCAACAACACCATGCGACGGGAGTATCCATTCAGGCCGGGCGTCCCAGTTGTGCTTGTCCTTCATCCATGAGCATACCGTATCGAGATATTCAGGCGTTGGATTCTCGTAGCCCATTATCGACACGTCAAGCTCGCGTTTGATTGCCTCGACGATTTCCGGCGGCGTTACGAACTCCATATCAGCGACCGAGAACGGGATTATGTCCTCAGATTCTTTGACACCGAAGTTCTTCATCTCTCCCCATTTCTTTGAGCCTGTGTTGAATCTCTTCCGTACTGTCTCGAAATCATACTTCATTGCACAATCTCCCCTTTTGATTTTGTAATGGCCTCGTTGAGATTTAGTGTCCTGAACCCATCATCGAAGACGAAGCAGGGCAGTCCAATTTTCCCATTTGAGACGTAATCGTCATTGCCCGACATTTCGCGGTATTCCCTGTAGACTTCACTGTTCTCATGAAGCGCGAGAAACTCCTTCATAGCATCGAGGCTTCCTGACAAGTCGACGAACTTGAACGCTAGCCCTTCTTCCTTGCACCTTACGATGCTGTAGAGAGTATTCGGGCATGAATGGCTGCCCACAATTCTAAACGTTCTGCCCATCTTCAGCACCCCCAGTGTAATTAACGACGAGGTCATTCGAGATTTTCACGTTTCTTGCGAACACAGCAACGTACGCGAACGTCAGCACGAAAAGCCCCGCGAGGAAGTACATAACGCCGAGATTGAGGCTCATGAAAAGCGAGTATGACAGTACGCACAGGACTATTCCGCCGGAAATGGCAATCAACTTTGACTTTGCGGGTGAAATCTTCATTGTTGAGCGCGTGAGAATGTCCCCGAATTTTGAGGCCAGAACATACAGTGCCGCGCATACCATGAGCTTCGTCAGGAGTGAATTTGCCGTCGTGAACTTCGTGATGAATTATATATCGTAATGCACAGCTAGCGGAATCATTCCCAGCATGTAGAAAATCGTAAGCAGCTTGTAGGGCACTCCCTTTCTGCTCACGCATCCGAGCGTATAAGGCAGAAGTCCGTCATCGCACGCAACGAGAAGGGGCTTCGTGATCCACGAAAGTGTAGCGTTTAGTGTCGTGGCAGTTGCACCGAGTGCCGCGCCTATCACGAACAGGTAAAACGCAACGCGGGGCATCGTCTTGTCTGCCACCAGTGTTAAAGGCTGATTCGCTACCTCGTCCATCGGCAGGACTCCAGCGGCAACAAGAGCAATGAGAACATAGAACACTCCGACTCCAAAAGTCGACACAAGCATGACTTTTGGGATAGTGCGTCCGGCATCTTTTGCTTCACCGCCAAGCTCCGCGATGAACTGCGCGCCCGCAGTAGCAGAGCTGAGAAGCGCGAGTGTGCTGATGAATGCGAATGTACCGTTCCTGAAGAGATTTTCGACTTTGAGGACATAGCTGTAGTCGGTTTTGGGAAGGCCGAATACGATGAATAGAGCGAGTCCTCCGAAAAGAGCGACGGTCATAACCTTGTTGAGGAACGCCGCTGACTTCGTGCCGTTGAGATTCATCACATAGAACAGAGTCAGGACGATCATTGCCGCTGTGTGCTGGCTTACGAACGGGACTATGCTCTCGAAATACGCTCCGAAGCTCAAGGCATACTGTGAAACCGCCGCCCCGTATGCCGTTGTGTGAAGCAGCAAGTATATCATGCCCAGCGTTTTTCCCATGAGCCTGCTGCAATATCTGTAAGGCCCGCCTGTCGTCGGGACTGCCGAGCTCAGTATTGCGACCGGGTAAATGCTGATTATCGTGAGGAATGGCGACAGCGCAAACGCCAGTACGACTCCTGTGCCTGTCATTCCAATTGCGACTCCTGTTGACGACATTATGCCCGCGCCGATTATCTGGCCGATAGCAATAGCCATCAAATCCCAGAAGCCAAGATTGCGGATTAGCCTGCTTTCCTGCCTTTCAGTACTCATAACTATAAACCTCCTGCATTAGAGATTGTTTGTGTTGTTTTGTTGCGATGAATTGTTTGTTAAGCAGCTTAACTTTATATGTTAAGTATCTTAACTTGTTAAGGTGAGTTTGTCAATACCTGAAAGCTGATATAATAATCTCATCATGAAAAAGTTGAATGGCACACCTTCAGAGCGGGCGGACATAATTCATCAAGCAGCAATGCTTTATTTGGCTTCAAATATTCCCATAGATTACGGGACGGGCGAGAAGTATACTATGGTAGAAGTGCATATGCTGAAATATATCATCGACAATCCCGGAAAGACGGTAACTGATTTATCGTTTGAGTGGGACAGAACGAAAGCAGCAATTTCCCTCATGCTCAAGAATATGGAACAGAAGAACCTGATACGTCACCAGCCTTCGCAGGAGAATCACAAGAAGCAGCTATATTTTGCTACAGAAAAGGGACTAACTCTCAATGAGGCTCATAGGAAATATGATGATGAAGTTTTTGGCAAGACGCTGGAATTTCTCCGCGAGACATGCAGTGAGGAAGATATTGCGACATGCTTTGATGTTCTGAGGGAGTTCATCAATGCAAGAAGACGGAAGCACTATCAGGCCAAATAAATTCTCGACTTTCACTAGGCAGAAGCTCTTGACGGACTGCCGCCCATAAAGATGCACTGCTCAGTTCTAGCGGAGGAGTCAATACATGCCGCACTGAATGATTACAGGGAGAAGCATGGAATGTCTGTGATACCTATGGAGCATCACGAGGACTAAAAATAAATCCCTCTCCTGAAATTTTGGGGGAGGGAATTTTTTATCGTGATAATGCAATACTTGTGCCAGCATATTCTTTGACATTCTGGAACATTATTTTGAGAACATATATTTGTTTTGATATTCTTTGCCCGCTGTATGTACCAAAACTGGTGAAAGCGGAGAAAACATAATGAAGAAAAAATTTTTAGCATTGGTAATGAGCGGTGTTATGCTCTCTGGTCTAACGGCTTGCGGCAGTTCAGCAGAGGAAGCCGGCAAAACCCTGAGCGAGGTTAAGTAGGAACTGAGAGCGCAATACGGCGAGAACAAGCAGATAACTGACGGGAATTATGACAAGTCGCTTGCGGTCAGGTGCGTCAACGGTACATTCGTCGGCAAAAAGACGGAGGATGTCATCGCGTACAAGGGCATTCCGTTTGTCGGCAAACAGCCAGTCGGGGAACTCCGCTGGAAAGCTCCTGTTGATATTGTCTCGGACGATGGGGTTTACGAGGCTTATTACAACGGGAAGAGTCCCTGCCAAGTTAATGACATGTGGCAGAAGGCCTCCCTTTACGTTCAGGGCGAGGACTGCTTGTACCTCAACGTATGGAAAGCTGACGACGATATAGCGAATAAGCCTGTCATGGTGTGGATTCACGGCGGGGCTTTCGAGGTTGGAGGGACAGTCGAAACAAGAGAAGAGGGAACTAATTTCGTCAAAGAGAATCCCGATGTAATTCTCGTCTCAATCGATTACAGGCTCGGAGTATTCGGCTTTTTCCACCTGTCTCACCTTCCAGACGGAAAGGACTACCCCGACGCTCAGAACTTGGGACTCATGGATCAAATAATGGCCTTGAAGTGGGTACATGAGAACATCGCAGGCTTCGGTGGCGACCCTGAGAACGTAACAATTTTTGACCAATCAGCTGGCGGCGGAAGCGTCTCTCTCCTTCCCCTGATTGAAGGTTCTCACAAGTACTTCAAGCGCGTAATCGCACAAAGCGGCTCACCAGTCTTCACCCGCTCAACCGAACAAGCCATCGCCTGCACAAATGAACTGATGGCAAAATTGGGTTGCAAAACCGTTGCTGACCTGCAGAAGCTAGATGTCAGGAAGTTTGTTGACGAAGCAAATATTCTCACGCTCCGGGTTTGGGCGGAAAGGGACGGAAAATATTTGCCGCTTGACCCTTACGAGGCCTATGCGAATGGCGCGGCGAAGGATATTGACTTCATGCAGGGCTGCATTAAGGACGAAATGGGCTACTTTGTTGTCGGCTTTGGAGACTCCTATGACGAATGGGCTGATGAACACAAGGCCAAGAAGTTGGCTCAACTGACGGAAGAAGAGAAGGCGTTAGCCGAGAGCTTCTGCAAGGACGTGAAAAACGTTAGTGCCGACTACACAAGCGCGAGCCACCTGTTTGACCAAGTTGTGTTCATAGCGCCGCTGTTCAGAATGTCGGAGAACCATATGAAGGCCGGAGGGAAGTCCTACACCTACTACTTCAGGGTTGAATCTTCCATTCCCAAAATGAAGAGCGGACATGCGGTTGAACTTTCGACAGTCTTCAATCACGCGGAAGAGACTCTTGTTACGGGGAGAAGATTCGATGAGACATTCTCGAAGACTCTGCGCAGGATGTGGGTTCAGTTCGCCAAGACCGGCGACCCTTAACTGAGTGCGGAAGATTCGCCGGATGGAAAAGCAAAAGAGTGGCCGCTTTACGACCTTGAGAACAAGTCATTGATGATTTTCGACGAGTTGGACTTCGCCACCCTGCTCTCGACCAATTACGGCAAGCCTCGCATTCATTCTGTCGCAGTAGTCCGCTACGTTCTCGATCACGCAAAATCCGCTGCTCATGGCGTGGAGCTGCTGAAGAACATGGACATCTACGGCGGTTATGGCACATGGGGTCTTCACTGGATGCTCTCCGACGAGAAGGAGACGTATATCATCGAGTGCATTGACGGGGAACTTGTCGCAAGAAATGACACGGACAACATCATGACGAATTTCTACGTCAACTACGCGCCGAATACTCCTTACGCAAAGCATATAGCGCAGACAGGGCAGACGGTCGCTGGAAAAGTCTACGAGGGCTTCCCGATTCTTACGCCTCATGCCTGCGGAGTTGAACGTTACGCCATCCTGAAGGAGCATTACGTGGAGGGCAGAGAATCCGCTGAAGGAATGTCCCGCCTGATGGAGCGTGTGAAGTATACTCAGGCGTACGAAGCGGACATAGAGCCTTTCTGGTACACTGAGTTCACTGGAGGGAATCTGACAATCGCAAACGCTCCTATGGACTTCAAAGCAGTCATCCAGTAAGGTAATCATCCAGCAGTTTGCCCCAGTCTGTTTCTATATCTATCCTGCCAGACTTCAACTTTTTTCTGACTTTTCTTTCAATCTCATGAGCAAAATCTTCATAGCGTTTGAGCTTATAGTACTTATCGACGTGCTTCATTTGCTTTGTAACAATGACAGATGAAATCTCATCTTCAATTACAGCCAAATGATCCAAGGTAACACCGCATTCCGGCTGAAGCGGCATCTCCTGAATTCGATCCACAAGATGATATGCCGGCAAAATAGTACTTCCGTTCTCAGCTAATGCTCTAACTCTTCGTACATCATTATCTGCCGTAAGTACAGTCGGAGCTTCTAAAGGATATTGCGTGCGTATTGACTCTACAGGAAAGACTGCACGATCAATTCTTTTAACCGAAATAACCAAATCTTCTCGTTTAAGTCTTATTCCTTCATAAAGAAGATATGGATTTGCGATGATCTCTGCATCAGTCAAAGGTATATCTTCTTTACTTCTCTGATTCTGCTGAAATAACACTTCCGCCTGTTTAATGGTCAGATCAAATCGTGACAGCAGCTTAAAAAGTTGCTTTCTCTCATCTGTCATCTTATCCCACATCTTACAGGTGAAATCATCAATTCCTACTGCAAGTGAAGCACTGAGAATGGAGCCCGGATTGTTAAATACCTGATCCACCACTTCCCATATGTCGTTATCTCCAGCCTTTTCTGTTATTTCCTTCACTACAAGAATTCTATACTTCACCTTGGTGGCACACAGCATTGATCCTAAACCCGGAAAAGCACCACGTTCATCCCACACTTCATTTAAACATGCATCTATCCATTGCAGGACATCAGAATAATCCTCATCAAGGATATCATCAATAATTCGGAATGCTTTATAGCATGACAGCAGAACTTCAATGACCGCATCATAAGTCACATGCTCCGTCGCATACGAAAACTCATCAAACGCATCAGATGGAGCCACAACACATACAGACTTCAAATCAAAATCAGGATTCTCTTCCGCATATTTCAGAATCTTGTTATACGGAATCAGGAAAACATCCCTTATGATCTTCTCTTATAGAATGACTGATATGTGTTTCCAACAGCATAGATTTAATGCCGTTTTTTTTATTCCGCTTATGTTCAATAGGCATAGAGACATTCTTCACATGTCCTATGCCGATGATAACTCTTCCTACTTCCTCTATGAATGGAACCTGCTTTGCATAAATCAGACATAAAGACTGATCCGGTACCACATCTTTATAAAGATAATCGAAGACCGCCTGATGACTTTCTCCCATCTGAAGCCAGTTCTTTCCTAGCGGCCAGTTTATCTCTACTTCTTCATCGATCTGCAGATCATATTTAAGATTCAAATCGTGCATAGATTTTTTCAACAGCCATGCAAAAGGACGCGCCGATAACGAGTACGGCGGATATACATTTTCTGTGGGTTGGAAGTGCTGATATTTCTCGTAACCATACTCAACATATGGGTGTGTACTTACGGCTAAGAATTGCTTACTCGACATAAAAACAGCACCTTCTCTAAGACACGGAATATCGTTCTCATGTCCTGCAATGCACTGTCCGCATATCGCTTGCTCAGCATCTTCTTTTTTTTTCCTTCCAGAATACCATTAAGCTTTAGACAAGCTGTATTTCCGTACGGATCCTGACAAATGGTTCCATCCCATCCGTGATCGTGCCAAGGTACTCTGATTGATAAATGTTGTGTGAACCCTCCTTCGACTAAAGTCTAAGGCATCCAGCTGTCTTAATAGGCCGGACTGCCTTTCCATTATACGGTCAAAACTCAGCACTTTACTCCCTAAGAAGCAAGCTACGCGTTGAGACTAATTAACGTGGATAAGGTACAGGTGGTTCTCTTGGCACACGAAGGAACTTTCGCCTCCATGCCCAACCTTGACGTTACCGAC
>JAFRSL010000279.1 GCA_017427625.1 Synergistaceae bacterium
ATTCCAAGCGGCGGAAGCGTCAAAGGCATCGAGTAGGGCATGTTCTCCCACTCCTTCATTTCGGCCTCCATTCCTCCGCAGTTCCCGAGTCCTGAACCGCCGTACTTCGTAGCATCGCTGTTGAGGATTTCCTTCCAGAAGCCAGCGCGTGGAACTCCGACTCTGTAACCGAATCTCGGAACGGGCGTGAAGTTTGCGGCGCAGAGTATGTACTCGTCATCGCTCTTTCCCTTCCTCAGCCACACAATAACGCTCTGTTGCCAATCCGAACAGTCAACCCACCTGAAACCTTCTGGTGAGAAATCAAGCTCGTAAAGCGGCGGATACTTCTTGTACGCATTGTTGAGGTCGCGCACCCAGTCCTGAATCCCGCGGAAGTCGTCCTTCTGGAGCAAGTGCCACTCACACGCAGAGTCGTGATTCCATTCGAGGCCCTGTGCAAATTCTCCGCCCATGAAGAGCAGTTTCTTTCCAGGATGACCCCACATGTAGCCGTAGAGAAGCCTCAGGTTAGCGCGCTTCTGCCACCAGTCGCCCGACATCTTGTTGATGAGTGAGCCTTTCCCGTGAACAACCTCGTCATGTGAGAGCGGCAACATGAAGTTCTCGCTGAATGCGTACCATATCGAGAACGTAAGCTGATTCTGGTGCCATGAACGATACACAGGCTCAAGGCTCATGTAGTCGAGAGTGTCGTGCATCCAGCCCATGTTCCACTTCATTCCGAAGCCCAAGCCTCCCAAGAATACAGGGCGCGTAACCATAGGCCAGTCCGTCGACTCTTCCGCTATCGTCTGAATATTCCCGAAGCGTCCAAAGAGTTCACTGTTCATGTCGCGGAGAAGTGAGATTGCCTCAAGGTTCTCACGGCCACCGTAGATGTTCGGAATCCACTCGCCGTTTTTGCGTGAGTAGTCGAGGTACAACATCGAGGCGACTGCGTCGATCCTCAAGCCGTCAGCGTGGTACTGGTCAACCCAGAATGCCGCCGATGAAATCAGGTAGCTCCTAACCTCGTTGCGGCCGTAGTTGAAGATGTAGCTTCCCCAGTCAGGGTGATAGCCTTTGCGCGGGTCTTCATGCTCGTAGAGGGCCGTGCCGTCGTAGCGTGCAAGTCCGAAGTCGTCCGTCGGGAAGTGGCTCGGAACAAAGTCGAGGATTACCGCGATGTTCTTCTTGTGGAGTGAGTCGATGAGGTACATCAGGTCTTCGGGTGTGCCGTAACGTGCTGTCGGGGCAAAGTATCCGAGCGTCTGGTATCCCCATGAGCCATAGAACGGGTGTTCCATAATCGGGAGGAACTCAACAGCGTTGAAGCCCATATCCTCGCAGTATCCTGGAAGTTCTTCGGCCATCTCGCGGTATGAGAGTGAGAGTCCGTCGTTCCAGTGCCTTCGCCATGAACCCATGTGAACCTCGTAGACGCTGAGGGGTGCGGAAAGGTTCATCTTCTCGCCGCGATGTGCAAGCCATTCACCGTCGCCCCACTCGTATTCGGGCCAATGGGTGATTGATGACGTTCTCGGCGGAAGCTCAACGCACGGCAGAAGGGATCCATTTTCTCCTTGACTTCACCGTGTGAGTTCTTGATGCAGAATTTGTACAGTTCCCATTTCTGGAGGCCGGGTACAAATCCTTCCCAGATTCCTGAGCCGTCCCATCTTGCCGCGAGAGGGTGAGACTCCGTGTTCCAGTCGTTGAAGTTCCCCACGACGCTGACTGACTGAGCATTGGGTGCCCAAACGCTGAACGCTACACCTTCCGCGTTGTCCGAAGGGTCGGTGAATTTCTGCGCGCCCATCTTCTCGTAAAGATGGTAGTGAGTTCCCTGCTTGAACAGGAAAATGTCGTAGTCGGTGATTGGCGATACTCCGTGTCTTATGCTGCCTGCCATAAAAAGATTGCCTCCTTGTTTTATGATAGTGAAATTTTTGCGTGCCTAAATTGTATTTGATTGTCGTAGTTATTTCAATTGTGGAAAGGCGTACATGTTCAAAAGTTTTTCGGCGAATTTCAATGTATAATTACAATCACGATATGAATAAACTTTCACAAGCTGTTTTCACGTAAGGAGGAGTAAACTTTCATGCGCTTAAGGTTTTTATATGCAATAACGATTCTTTCTGCGCTGTCCTTCGCAGGAACTTCACTGGCAGCTTCCCCGTCAATCATAATGAACGGTGATGCCCACGTTGGTGAACAGGCTGTACTTTCTGTCGAGGCTTCGCAGATTCCCACAAACGGTTCTGTCGAATGGTCAGTTACCCCGACCACAGGGCAGAATCCCGCTCGTATTTCCCTGAGGGCTGGAGGCCGGGAATTTGCCTTCACACCCCTCGACACCGAACCCGTGAGAGTCGTTGCATCTTTCGCGGACAGGAACGGCGATATTCTCTCAAGCACAGAGAAAATCATAACCCCCAAAGAGTTCATTATTGACATCGCTATCGTTGTCGACAAGCCTGTAACTCTCTGGGACTCATCGAGGCGTTCCGATTACGCGTTAAGCCCCGACGTCCTCATGGCCACAACTCCCGTGAAGCTTCGTGCTTCCCTCAATCCCCCGCTTAAAGGCCAGTATTCCTTCAAGTGGGACGGGGACGCTGCAACCGCACTCATGAGCCAGGACAATGATGACATCTTCATTCGCCGCGGAAGTGTGGGGACGAGCGAAATCACCGTAACAGCCTTCAACCCTCAGGGCGTAAGACTCGGAAGCGGTGAGACTGTCGTCAACATCACGATGCCCACTTCAACATACGAAGAATCACGAATGGAGCGTGAGGCTTGGCAGAACTGGCAGAGGGCACAGTCTTTGTGGGACTCTCAGAATTACGCAGAGGCTGTTGACACCGCACAGAGGGCCGTGAATCTTTCGCCGAGAGATACTGAGATTGCTGACGGACTCCGCGCAATGACAGCGAATTATGCCCGCTACACTAAGGCTCAGAAGCTCCGCGAGGATGCCGTGAAGTTCAGCGATTCTGGAAGATTCGACGATGCATTGAAGAATCTCAGGATTGCACAGGTCATATGGCCGATCGATGACGGCGAGAGGATCATAAAGTCGGCTGAAGAAAGAGTTGAGAAACAGCGGAAACTTCAGCAGGAAGCAAACTGGTTACGCGACACCGCCAGCGCTTACGACAACGAGAACATGTACGAGGACGCTCTAGAATACTACGCGAAGAGCATAGCCATCGTTTCGAGTGATGCTGTTGCTGACAGAATGGAACGTCTCAGAAACCGTCTGAAACTTATCGCCGATGCAGACCGTTACGCCGGAGAGGGCAACAACCTTGAGCGCGAAGGGAAACTTCAGGAGGCACTCAATCACTATGCCGCGAGCGTTCAGAGCAACCCCGACGCTACACTCCGTCAGCACATCGAGGAGCTACAGAGCGTAATCTCACGCCGCGAACGTCAGGCAAACGCACTTAACCGCGAAGGCCAGGACTTACTGAGGCGCAACCAGAATCAGGAGGCATTGAGACGCTTCACCGAGAGCATGAAAGTTTGGCCTAATGACACAGCTAGGCAGAGGCTTCAGCAGCTCAGGAATGTACGCCTCACACCTGACACGCCGATTCGAGGTCCTGAGGATTTCGGCATAGGCACGAGGACTGACGCTCAGAAGATCATTGCGGAGGCTGATAACCTTTACGCTGCCGGCGATCTTGACGAGGCTGCGGCACTGTACAAGAAGGCTCAGAGCATTGCACCTTCCGACGAGATGAGGCGGTGGGTTACGAGGCTTGACGCTGTCCTCAAGGAACGTGATGCCGTGAACGCTGCCAACCGTCAGATTTCGGAGGCAAACGCTCTCTTCAAGGCCGGTAAAACGAAGGAAGCACTCGATCTTTACCGCGAGAGTCTCAAGACGCACAAGAACGCTGAGATTGAGGCGTTCATAAGAAGGCAGGGGGCAGGGAAATGAAGATAATAGGCTTCTGCAACCTCAAAGGCGGAGTAGGAAAGACTACCTCATGCCAGAACATAGCAGCGGCTCTCTCGAAAAAGGGAAAGAGAGTAGCTGTTGTCGACATGGATCCTCAGAGCAATTTGAGCGCAGGATTCGGGCTTGACCCTTCGCCGACGGATCCGCAGGTTTTCGATCTTCTTTCTGGCGCGGCTGAATGGGACGACGTAATAACGAGCCGTGAGGGTATCGACATAATTCCCAGCTCACTCAGCCTCGTCATGGCCGAACTTAACGACAATGGCCCGACGAGCAAGAAGACGGCGTTACGCGATGCACTGTCGAAAATTGAAGCTGATCGCTACGACTATATACTTCTCGACAGCCCTCCCCAGCTCGGAATATTCACGCAGAACGTACTCGGTGCGAGCCAGAAAATCATCGTGCCAATGGACGGTGGGTTCTACAGCCTTTTCGGACTGAGGCTTCTCGACAGGTCGATGGGAACGTTCCGCGAGCGTTTGAACCCTGAGCTTGAGATTGGCGGTATTCTGATGACGAATTACAACCCGCGACTCTATATTTCACGTCAGATTTACGAGGAAGTGAGAAAGAGCTTCGGTGAGTTGCTATTCGAGAGCTACATCAGGCAGAACGTCAGCATCGTTGAAGCGTCGAGCGTTGGAATGTCAATCTTCGAGTACGAGCCAAAGTCCAAAGGTGCTGAGTGCTACAAGGCTGTAACGGAGGAATTTCTGCGTAGATTCGAGGGAGGTTATGTTCCTTCCACCGAGAGTGTCCCTGAGCCCGAAAACGTAGAGCCTACTCCAGCTCCTGTTCCCGAGCCTGAGACTGTTACGGTGATCGAGACCCCTTCTGAACCTGAGGCAGTCCCCGAACCCGAACCAGTTAAAGAGCCTGAACCTGAACCATCGCCGGAAATCATTGCCGAGCCTGAACCAGAGCCAGAGCCTGAGATTCCGGCCGAACCCGAGCCGACTCCTGAACCCGAACCAGTCTCTGCTTCCGAACCAGAGCCTGAACCTGAGCCTAAGCCAGCGCTGCCGTCGCCGATAGTGCAAGTGCCCGGTGAAAAGCGAGTAACACTTGGGCCTTACGAAGAGAGCATAAAGCAGGACGTTCTCGATATGCTTCCGGAGTCAGAAAAAGGAATGTGGAGGCAGCTATTGAGTTCTGTAACGGATATTTCGCGCGGCGAGGTTGATGTCAGGTCATTGCGCGAGGATTTCGAGGACTCTGACAAGGACAGGTATACGTTCTACGTACTGAATGATGAGTCGGACTCCTTCTGGCCTGTTATGTACCCTGACCAGATAATCGAGCCTTTGCAGTGCGTGATTAAGTGGGACGAGTACGGTTCTGCTGAGGTCTACATGTAGAAATGAGATGCCCCCTGGATGAGAGTCTGGGGGGAATTTTTATGCTGTAGGCAATAAAGCTCTGTATGAAGGTACTAGCTTTGGGCTTTTGTCAATTTATGCGTTTTTTGATACTATATATTTATGCTCTTGTCAATTACTCTTATTTTTGACAAATGCAACGAGGCGTTCCATGTTTGATAGCTTATACAAAATTTTTTACTCTAACCCCAAATCTCATAGTGCTGAATATCTTTCTCGTTTTTCCTGTCCCTCCGCTGTTCACTTGCCGCTGAACATTAGGCAATTCAACCGCGATAAAGAATTTCGGGCTTTTTTCTACTACAACCAAGATTTAGCTATTATCATGGAGAAAATATATATTCAGTTCGCTGACTTTACTCATATTCTTCAGAACGTTACTAGTATAGTACAGCAACAGTTTGCTTTATCGTCCCTAGTCGATGAAGTCTACTCTACTAGTTCCATAGAGGGTATCCATAGCACTCATAGGGAGCTAAAGGATATTCTTGATGGGAACTCAAATAATACTCACTTTTCCTCAATCATCAAGAAATATGACTTACTTATTTCGGAGCAGTATCCGCTCTTTGTATCTTGCAAGGATATTAGGGACTTCTATGATGAGTTTGCCTATGCTGATGCCGTAGCTGAGAACCCTAAAAATAAACTTGACGGCACACTCTTCAGGAAGGAAGCTGTTGATATTCATTCATCTTCAGGCAAAGTTATTCATAGAGGCATAACTCCAGAGGATAAGCTCATAATGGCTCTTTCTGATGCCCTAAATTTCCTCAACGATGACGAATACCCTACACTTCTCCGCATAGCTGTATTTCATTACTTATTCGTATATATTCACCCTTTCTACGACGGCAACGGGAGAACTGCTCGCTTTATATCTTCAGCGTACATAGCAAAGCATCTTCACCCTTTAATAGCGTTAAGGCTTGCAGTTACTATCAAGCACAGGAAAAGCAAATACTACTCTTTGCTCAAGGACACTGACGCGGAAATAAACTGTGGGGACTTAACTCCGTTTATCTGCGGTTTCTTGGAGTTTGTCGCTGATACAGTTGATGACATAAACCGCAGGCTCAAGCATAAAATTTCTCAGCTTGAACGCTTCAGGCGGCTTCTGTCTAAGGTTATACCTGGAAAATGTATAAAGACGATCATCATGGACTTATTATTGCAAGCAGACGCATTCTACGGGCGCGGACTAACTATGAACGAAATTATGTCTCTCACTGGTAAGTCTAGGAATACCATAAAAGGAAAGTTTCCAAGCCTGCCAGTACGAACGGTTAAAGCTATAAGTAGCAGAAAAAAATTCTATAAAATTGACTGGAAGGCTTTACGGAACTCACTTCGCCAAAACTAGTGGTATCTGACTTATGGCTTGTCTGCCCGCGCTGAGATGGCCCTGTCGATTAACCGTACCAGCATGATGTGAACAGGCTTCTTTTCGGCCACAGCGATTGTCCTTCAGTACAAAATCCCCCGTTTATATGAGCGGGGGATAGTCTTTGGCTCTAAACCTTCTTGTACATTTTATGGTTGTTGCTCTTTTTGGCATTAGGGTATTCTGCGGCTTCAACTACCTTGCCCGTGAATATTCCATTCAGTACATCTTTACGAAAACTTTTGCCGAAACTTAAACGCAAACCTTTGTCCATATTCTTCCAGCCGGGAATATCACCAAGCTCAAAGTTTTTACCTGAGTACAAAGAGTTAATGAATTCCTCCGCTTTAGGAATAAAGTCCTTATAAGCTTCATTGTATTTCAACTCAATCACCTCCTATTTTTTTGCAGTTTACATTAAATGCTACCTCAAGTCAATCAAAAAAATCACAGCCGTTGTATAACCCATAAGTTCACAAAATTTCAACGGGAGGTTTTGGCATGAGAAAAGTATGATTGGCTTCCGCTCTGATTGCGTCCTTGTTTCTGAATCGTCCTTCATATGCTGACGATGAATACGACCCTCAGCACACTATGCTCGTTTTGAACATGGCCATCGTCTCGGTACACAAGATATTTTCGGCGAAGAACAGAATCATTCTCGACCAAGAGTACGAGAACATCATCAACAATCTCAGCATCGGCAACATCAAGTCTGACCCAGAAATTACGGAACTCTACAACAAGATGATCGACGTGATCGCTCAGAAACGTCTTCAAGAGGACGAGACGAAGCGGTCAAAGCACGTTACGACTTGAAGATGCAGAATCTCTTTGCGTCATCGTTGAAACGTGTCATCGAAAACGCAGAGCTCAACAACGCAGACTTCTGGGGCTGTATTGCTGACATGCTATATGCTTCTGTCGCAAGCTACTTCATGTATGAGGCAAACGAGAATGAAATCCGCCTTGAACTCAACGAGAACCTCTACGCCCTCAAAGCTGAGGACGCAAAGAACGTCACCGAAATGCAGAAGCAGCTCCTCTCGTCATCGTGGAACTTGATGTACAAGTATCACCTTCCCGATGAGTATAGGCTCGTACAAAAGGCGATGGACGACTTTTACAGGGCTGTCGAAGAACCCGACGAGGCTCCGCGAAAATTGAGAAAGCTCTGTTCGTATGAGAAAGACTTCAAGGTATATCCTCCTTGCTGACATGTACAACTACGGCTGGGGAGTTCAGAAGGACGTGGAACAGGCCATGAAGTATTACACGATGGCAGGGAAGAACGGGGAATATACTCGCAGTTCATGTATATTGACCTTGTGCTGGGCAGTCAAGATTACTCACAGGAGAAAAAATTAGACAGCCGCAAAGCTGAAGAATTTTTTGATAGAGGAATAAAACTCTACGGTGAGAAAAGATTCAATGACGCGTTCGAGCTTTTCTGTTTATCATCGCAACAGGGACATGCGGGGGCGGCTTTCATGATTGGGCATATGTTCGAGTACGGTCAGGGCAGAGCAAAGAACCTGGCGTCGGCGCGCTCGTGGTATCAGGAGGCGGCAAACAGAGGACATGACGGAGCAAAGAAAGCCCTCGAAAGACTGACGGAGAAAATCAAATTCATGGTGGTGAACTTTCACTGTAAAATATAGCGCATAAAATCTCTCAGAGGTGATAGTTATGGACGCTGTATTAAACGGTTCAAGTACGACAGTTCCATTCTCGGCATTCGAAGAAGGAAAGGCGAGGCAGATTTTCGCGGAGGTCAGGCGCTCAGGGACAAAGATAGTCATCAATGACGATGATTCTGCTGAATGTATCCTGATGTCCCCCGAAGAATACTTGAAGATGTCTGATGATTACAACGATGTCAGGCTGATGGCAGTTGCTGAAGACCGTTTGAGTCGTTTCGACCCTTCCTGCCTGATTCCCGCCGAAGAAGTCTACAGAACACTCGGTATAACTCAGGAAGAACTTGATGCGATGCCGGAGGTTGAGCTGGAATGATGTGGACTACAAGATTCCTCCCGGAAGCAGAAGTGGATTTACAGAAGTTAGACTGGAGTCAGAGTCGTAAAGTCGCGAAAGCAATTCAGAGTACAGAAAAGAATCCTCTCCCCCATAGCGAGGGCGGTTACGGAATTGAACTCGGCAACAAAGGCGGAGTCAATCTCACGAACTGCCTCGAAATCAAGTTGCGCGGTGAAGGCTTACGGGTAATCTACAAGCTCATACGGACGGAAATAGAGATGTTAGTCGTGATTATCGGTGCGCGTGAGGACGAGAAAGTCTACGATGATGCGAATGAGCGAATAACACGATACAGGCTTTAGCCGGAGGTTTCATCATGAGAAAAATTCTCGCAGGTCTAATCTTTGCCGTTGCGCTTCCGTCAGTAGCAATGTCAGAACCAGCATACGACCCTCAGCACACAATGCTTGCCCTCAATATGGCCGTTGTCTCAGTTCACAGGATACTCTCAGCGGAAGACCGTATAATCCTTGATGCCGAGTACCAGAACATCATCAACAACTTGAGCATTGGAAATATACGTTCAGACCCTGAGATTACGGAGCTGTACAAGAAATTGCTTGACGTTTCGCAGGGCAAAAAGTTACGTCAGGAAGAAGCCGACGAACTTCGTAGGCAGTATAACAGTCAGAGCGGAAACCGAATAAAATCCGCGCTATCAGAAATGGCCGAGAACTCCCGGAAAATGCTCACGGGCGAGACGGGGATCAGTTCATTCTTCACGGGATTCGGGAGATTGTCAGGGGCGTGCCTTGCGAGCTACTTCAAGCACCAGAACGTCGGTGAAAGCCTCAACCTTGACGCAGAACTCTACCGTCTAAAAGCTGAAGACATGGCCGACTTCAACGAGCTTCAGAAGCAATTACTCTCGTCATCATGGAACTTGCTCAACAAGTATCATCTTCCCGACGAATACAGGCTTGTCCAGACGGCACTTGATGATTTCTACAGGGCTGTTGAGGCACCCGACTCAGCTTCACGGAGACTGAGAATGCTGAAGGCTCTCGAGGACGATTTTAGGGTGTATCCTCCTTACTGGTTCTATCGTGCTAGGACGGCTCAGGAAGTGAAGGATTACGACGAGGCTGAACATTGCTTTGAGCGTTTTGGCGAGGTATGGAGGCCTGTGCTGAGAAAAGACCCGTACAAACTTGAGGCCGTGAAGTACAGGATTAACACGCTTCTGAAGGACGGACTGCCGGAAGATGACAAGAAACGCAACGAGATTCTTGAACTTTCCGGAACTATGAGGGACAACACGATGCGCGAGGATTGGGAGAACAATCTTTTTGCGGCGGCACTCTACTATTCTCTCGGCGAGAAGGACACGGCCATGAAGTGCGCTGAGATTAACATTGATTTCGGCTACGAGTCTGAACTCACGACGGCCATGCTCTCACAGATGAGGGCGGGTGTTGACTTCCCGATGCTTCCTGAAGACACATTGAGGGCGTTGAAGCTGAACGCTCTAACGTCAGGAATGAACTCTAAGGACAAGGAGGCTGCGTTGTTGGTCGCGGATTTCTTTGACGGACGAGGCGAGGTTTCCGGCAACGATAACCCCCTGACCGTTCACGCAAGAAGGATTGCCGCGCTGATGAGAGCCGATAAGTCAGCTTTCGGGGAGATACTGGAACTTTCGGCAGTGTCGGGTGATTCTGAGGGAGCGTATTCAGGTGCGCTCGGAATGGTTCAGGATTATGCTGACAATGGGAACGTTAAGGCGGAGATATATCTTGCTGACATGTACAACTACGGTCTCGGAACAGAGAAGGATCCCCAAGCGGCCATGAATTACTACAGGATTGCGGGGGAGAATGGGGACGTTTATTCGCAGTTCATGTATGTGAACCTTATGCTTGCGAACCGTGATAACCCGCCTAAGGAAGACGACGAGAAAAATTACGACACAGGAATGAAATATTACAACGCTAAGGATTACGCGAAGGCAGCAGAAATTTTCACAGCATCGGCGAAGAATGGTCATGCTCCGTCGCAGTACATGATTGGTCGAATGTATGAACACGGTCAGGGCGTGA
>JAFRSL010000280.1 GCA_017427625.1 Synergistaceae bacterium
AAGAAACGCATCCTTTTCATCCTGAATTTGTGGGCAACACTTGTTTCGTTGGCCGCGTTGAAATGGAATTTGAGCAGCCTTTTTAGCATGATGCAAGGCCACCCTATTCCACGAAACGAGGAAAAAAACACTCTGCCATGGATAATCCACAGCAGAGCGATATTTTTCTGAAACTCGATGTATCTTTATCCCTAATTAGGGCACAATTTACCTGAGACCTGAGACCTGAGACCTGAGACCTGAGACCTGAGACCTGAGACCTGAGACCATTTTACACAACCTTACGCTTTTGTCAAGCATAATTCGACCTTTCCTTCATGGTAATGTTTTTTGTATTCTACATTACCAAGCAGACAAAAGTCAAATCATTCCCACTCTATAGTTGCGGGCGGCTTCGATGTTACGTCCATTACGACCCTGTTAATTCCCCGCACCTCGTTGCAAATCCGCTTCGATACGCGGTCAACAACATCGTAATCAATCCTCGACCATTCAGCCGTCATAGCGTCCTGTGAATGTATCGCCC
Source organism: Synergistaceae bacterium (assembly GCA_017427625.1). Taxonomy (GTDB): domain Bacteria; phylum Synergistota; class Synergistia; order Synergistales; family Aminobacteriaceae; genus JAFUXM01. The sequence goes on from JAFRSL010000280.1 coordinate 527, forward strand.
TCAGTACAACCGCCTCGCTGTATGTCCTGCTGTCCCCCATAACTCCTACAGATTTTACGGGGAGCAAAACGCAGAAAGCCTGCCATATTCCAGCGTAAAGTCCGGCCTTCTTCAGTTCATCACGGAAGATTGCATCAGCAGCTCTTAACGTGTCGAGCCTTTCCTTCGTGATTTCTCCCAAGCACCTCACAGCGAGTCCAGGTCCGGGGAAAGGCTGACGGTTGACTATCTCGTCTGGCATTCCGATGATCTTTCCGAGCTTCCGAACTTCGTCCTTGAACAAATCACGCAGAGGCTCAAGAAGTTTCAGGTTCATCTTCTCAGGAAGTCCGCCTACATTGTGGTGCGACTTTATGAGCGCAGAGCCTTTCTTCGTTCCACTCTCGATGACATCAGGGTATATTGTCCCCTGCAAGAGCCATTCAGCACCCTCGATCTTCCTTGCTTCCTCCTCGAAAACCTCAATGAAAAGCCGCCCTATGATTTTGCGCTTCTCCTCTGGGTTAGTAACTCCCGCAAGCTCCTTCAGGAATCTTTCCGACGCATCGACATACTTAACGTTGAGGCCGATAGTTTCATACTCCTTCATGACAGCTTCAGGCTCATTCAAGCGCATCAGGCCGTGATTAACGAATACGCACTGTAACTTCTCGCCTATTGCACGGTGAACTAGTGCTGCCGAAATGCTTGAGTCGACACCGCCCGAAAGACCGCATATCACTTTCGAGTTCCCTACAGCATCGCGGATTGCTGTTACAGTGTCCTCAACCCAGTCTGAGAGCTTCCAGTCGCCGGAGCATTTGCAGACATTGAAGACGAAACCCCTCATAATGTAGTTTCCCTGCTCGGTGTTAATGACTTCTGGGTGGAACTGAAGGCCGAAGAATTTTCGCTCCTTGTCCTCGAATGATGAGATGATTTTGTTGTCAGTCATTGATGTTGCCTTGAAGCCTTTGGGAAGTTCGGCAACATAATCGCCGTGACTCATGAGGACGTTCAGGAAGGACGGGATATTTTCGCCGAGAATGAGAGAGTTCCCTCCCGTCTTATGTATCGAAGTAACTCCGTATTCCCTCGCGTCGCCCTCTATGACATGGCCGCCTAAAATCTTTGCGATGAGCTGCATACCGTAGCAAATTCCGAGAACCGGGCAGCCCAGCTCAAGAATTTTGGGGTCAATGGTGATTGCGCCGGGATCATTTACGCTGTCCGGGCCTCCTGAAATTATTATGCCTTTGGGCGAATATGACTTCACTTTCTCGGCTGATGCGTCCCAGTTCATGATTAGAGTGTGGACTTTCATCTCACGCAGACGGCGCGCTATGAGTTGCGTGAACTGTGAGCCGCAGTTTATGATGATTATATTCTCATTTACTATCACAGAAATTCCTCCTTTTTTCCCAAATTATATAATGTCCACAGTGTATAATCACCTCATGAAAAATTTTAAAGGACGTGAATAATGTGTACAGAAAAATTTTAGCCCTCCTCTTCGTTTTAACCCTCGCAATCTCATCTTCGGCCGATGAATACACACAAGGCGATGTTATTGTCGTTCTCAAACCGTCAGCAAAAGCAGAAATCTCAGCGTCATCACTCTCGATCGAGGCTTCGGAATTTGCTGAAGTCTCCGGCGCATCGGTAAAGGAATTTTACCCAGCGTTGTCGGAAAAAGGAGGAAGCGCGTTCATGATGCTTCACTCTGACAGTATGGACGCGGAAGAACTCTCAGCCCTCCTCATGAAGAATCCCAACGTCTCCGCAGTCTCGCCGAACTACAAGGTGCACGCCGCAATCGTCCCCAACGATACATCATATGGCAGCTGCTGGGGAATGGATTACATCGAAGCTCCCAACGCATGGGACACTTCAACGGGCGATGAGGAAGTCTATGTCGCCGTAATCGACTCAGGCATCGACTACACGAACCCTGACTTGTCGGACAATGTTGCAAGAGATTTGGGGCATAACACAATTTCGGACAGCAACACTGACGGAATGGACGACTACGGCCATGGGACTCACGTTGCTGGAACAATCGGCGCTGTCGGGAACAATCAGCTCGGTGTAGCTGGCGTTAACTGGGACGTAAGAATGATCCCTGTCAAAGCTCTCAACTCTTCCGGAAGCGGAACCATCGCATCAGTGATCAGCGCGATGAATTACGTTACAGACCTCATAAATCAGGGTATCAACATAAGGGCAGTCAATCTTTCGCTTGAGACTTACCTGAAGCGTGAGCCGAATCATGACAGCCTCGTAACATTCCCGTTATGGAGGGCATTCAAGGTTCTCGACGACACGAACAAAGCAGTAATAGTCGTTGCGGCGGGGAACAACAGCGAGACTGTGGGACAGCCGAGTCTCTTCGGACATGGGAGCATGGTGCCCGGGGCTGGGTACTATGTTTACCCTGCGTCATTCGAGGGATTGGACAACATGATTTCGGTCTCGGCACTCGGTGAATATCTCGGTGTAGTAACAACAGCACCATTCAGCAACAGAGGAGCGGACATTGGCGCGCCTGGAGTCGACATACTAAGCACGTGGCTTCAGAGTTCAAGCAATAATGTACGTTCTGACGGAGTGAGTCTTAAGTCATCGCAGGGTACATCAATGGCAGCACCCCATGTGGCCGGAGCGGCGGCTTTAATCGCGTCATACCTTCCCCCCCGCGCAACTGCCTACCAGATAAAGCAGGCGATAATAATCAGTGATGAGCTTGATGTCTACGCCTCGCTGAACTACGCCGATGCAAACTTCGAGAGCCTTGCAGCTCAGGGAACAGCTGGACGATACTACGATGACTACACGAATTACGACACCAGCGACTACACTGAACCTTCTGACGGCGGGTCTTCGGGTGCTTGCAACGGCCTCGGTCTCGGGATTTCGGGACTTCTTGTTGCGATGGTACTTGCAAGAAAGAGAATGAGCTGATAAAATACTGCATCGTGATACAGGCCGGTGTGGCTCAGAGGTAGAGCAGCGCACTCGTAATGCGCAGGTCAACAGTTCGAATCTGTTCACCGGCTTAGGCGAAAGAAAGAATCCGCTCAAGAAGGGCGGATTTTTTGTTATGTGGTTTGAACGTGACAGCAAAAAAAAAATTCCCCCGCCTTTGAGAGACTGGGGGATTCTCTGTAATTCTAACGCATATTCATTGAGTTCATTCCCTGCATGCCACCGGAGCCTCTCATGCCGCCCATTCCTCCGTGCCTCTGCATTCCGCCAAATCCTCCGGGCATTCCTGAAGGGGGCTGAGACATTCCGCCGTCCGACTCGTCAGGCTTTGCGGGAGGCTCTTCACCAGCTGGGATTTCCGGCAAATTATCAGGACGCTGAGGGATTCCGCCGATTTCTTCCTCACCTTCCGGTTTCTCCGGAGGCTCTTCACCCTCAGGAAGCTCTGGAAGCTGGTCGGGCATCTGTCCTGCTGGCATTCCGTCAGGCGGCTCCGGCATGTCGTCGGGCTTCTCTGGAGGGGTCTCACCGCCTGGCATTTCCGACATCTCTCCGTTTGGCATCTCAGGCGGAGTCTCACCATCAGGTATCTCCGGCATCTCAGCATTAGGCATTTCTGGAGGTATCTCACCGCTGGGCATCGAAGGCATGTTCATGGGCATATTCACAACGCCGCTGAAACCGCTGAATCCTCCGGGCATGTTTTGCTCCGGCATCATCTGATTCTGCTGAGTGTTTTGACTCATTCCCTGTGAACCCTGCATGTTATTCTGAAGGGAAGTCCTGAAATCCTGAGTGCTGTTGCTGCGGATATTTGCCTGCCTCTGAGAAGCTTGGAATACTGCTGAATTGTTATACTGGTTTACGCGCATCATAATACTGCTTCAACTCCGAAAACCGTACATCCTTGATACTGAATTTCCATCCATGTTGCACTTCTTGTCAGCGGGCATTCTAGCACTCTTTAATTTTTCGCGCAAGACTTTATCACTTCAGCAGCCTTAGCGAGCAAATCATCAGGAATATTCAGAGCAGGAAGCAATCTCACTCTGTCTTTCGCAGTCAGGCACAGCACACCGTTAGCGATGCAGTCATTCACGACATCTTTGGCAGGCTTCGTGGTCTTCAATCCCATCATGAGGCCCATTCCAGTAACAGCCTCAATACCTTCAGCACCAGTGAACGCCCCGAAAAGGAACTCGCTCTTACGTCTTACACCGGCCATGAGTTCATCGTCAATCCGTCCAAGAATGCTCACAGCACCCGCGCAAGCCACAGGATTACCGCCGAATGTCGAGCCATGATCCCCAGCCTTGAGTGTGTCCTTGACCTTCTCGCCGAGCAGTGTTGCCCCGAGCGGCAGTCCTCCCGCAAGACCCTTCGCCGTCGATACTATGTCGGGGGTTATGCCGTAGTTCATGTAGCTGTAGAGCTTCCCTGAGCGTCCGTTTCCAGTCTGAACCTCGTCAACGATGAGAGCAATATCATTCTCGTGAGCAAATTCCGCAACGCCCTTCACGTATTCCTGGTCCAATGGAACAACTCCGCCCTCGCCCTGAATGCACTCAATCATTATCGCGGCGGTCTTGTGTGCGTCGGCAAGAACTTTCAGGTATTCCAAATTGTTGGCCTCCGCGTGAACGAATCCAGGGGTCAATGGCCTGAAGAGTTCGTGATAATGATCCTGCCCCGTCGCAGAAAGCATCGTTATCGTCCGTCCGTGAAAACTGTTCTTGAGTGTTATGACTGTGTTGTAGTCAGGGCCTTTCGTGTCAGCGGCGTACTTCCTTGCGACTTTTACCGCGCACTCGTTAGCCTCAGCTCCTGAGTTCGAGAAGAATACTTTTCTCATTCCCGTTCGTTTGCAGAGCATTTCAGCGAGCTTCGCGCATGGCTCGGTGTAAAACAAGTTCGACATGTGCTGAATCTTCGCGGCCTGTTCGCAGATTGCCTTGTACCAAACATCATCACAGGCTCCGAACGACGTTACAGCAATTCCCGATGTCATGTCGATATAGTCCTTGCCGTCAATGTCTGTTACCAGCGATCCCTTCCCCGCTGTGATTGTTACAGGGTAGCGCGCGTAAGTTCCGGCGACGTATTCCTTGTCGAGTTCCTGAATGTTCATGAATAATCCTCCTTATTAGGCGAGAAACATTGTGCCTGCTCCCTCATTCGTCAGAAGCTCAATCAAAATCGAATGGGGAACTCTTCCGTCCATAATTATAACTTTATTCACGCCCTCGCGTATCGCCTTTATGCAGCAGTCAGCCTTAGGAATCATTCCGCCTGTGATTATTCCCGAACGTTTCAGCTCTTCGGCCTCTGCGACAGTGATTTCGGGGATCAGTGTTGACGGGTCTTTGGGGTCGCGCAAAATTCCGGCAATGTCGGTCATCATTATGAGGCGTTCAGCATGAAGCGCACCCGCGATGTAAGCCGCCGCAGTATCGCCGTTGATGTTGAAGATTTCGCCGTTCTCGCCGCTCGCTATGGTCGAAATTACGGGGATATAGCTTTTTGCGAGGAGGTCATAGACACATTCGGGGTTAATGCCTGTGATTTCGCCGACAAGACCAAGACGTTCGTCCTTGAATTTCGCCTGAATGAGTCTGTCATCAATCCCTGAAAGTCCGACAGCTCTTCCGCCCTTTGTCTCAAGAAGATTTACCAGCGACTTGTTGACCTTTCCAGCGAGAACCATCTGAACAATGTCAATCGTTTCTTGGTCTGTAACTCTGAGGCCGTTTACAAATTCGGGCTTCTTTCCGAGCCTGTCCATGAGGGAATTGATTTCCGGCCCGCCGCCGTGAACCAACACAACATTCACCCCTACAAGCCTAAGCAGCACAATATCCTCCATGACCTGCTGCTTGAGGGACTCGGTTGTCATTGCGTTTCCGCCGTACTTTACGACCACGATTTTCCCTGTGTATTTCCTGATGTAAGGTAGTGCCTGAACGAGAATTTCCGCGCGCTCTGTTGCCTTCATTATGATTCCTCCTTAAACGTTGAGACCTTCTGTTTCGTTTACACCGAGAAGTATGTTCATGTTCTGGATTGCCGCGCCTGATGCACCCTTACCGAGATTGTCGAAGCGCGAGACCAGCAATATCCTCTCACCGTTTCCGTAAATGCTGACCTCCAAATCATCACGGCCAGCAAATTTTCCCGCCGAAATGAATCCTCTCTCGCCGGCATTTTCGACAAAGTGGATCACTCCGTCCTTGTAGTAATCCATGTAGCAGTCGGCTATAGCTTTCATGTCTCTGTTGAAGAGAGAGACAGTAACCTCCATTCCCGCGTAATACGGCCCAACGATTGGGCAGAATGCTGGAGATACTTCGAGGCCTGAGAGTTTCGTCATTTCTGGGAGGTGCTTGTGCTTCTGAGTGAGTCCGTACTGTCTCGGAGCATCGAGGAGAACGTCCCTTCCTTCGTCATCGTACTGTGTGATCATTCCCTTTCCCCCGCCTGAATACCCCGTAAGCGAGAAACACGAGAGGGCTTCATTCTTTGCGATGATGCCGGCTTCAACGAGAGGTGCAACGAGGACGATGAAACCTGTAGCATGACAGCCCGGGTTAGCGACGCGCTTTGAGGATTTTACACGTTCGCGCTGTCCTGAGAGTTCGGGGAGGCCGTAGACCCAATCGGGATTGACTCTGTGTGCGGTGGAAGTGTCGATGATGGCGGTGCTGGGATTGCTTACGAGAGAGACAGATTCCCTCGCGGCATCATCAGGAAGGCAAAGGAACGCAATATCCGCGCTGTTCAGGGCATCACGGCGGGCATTGATGTCCTTGCGAGTTTTTTCTGGGAGGGTGATGAGCTGAATGTCTTTGCGTGAACTTAGACGCTCATAAATTCTTAGACCTGTTGTTCCTGCGCTTCCGTCAATAAATACTTTCTTCATGGCAAAATTTATTCTCCGTCAAAATTTTATTGGTGCGTATTATAACCGCAGAATAAATTTTCTGTCAATCATAAACTCAAGTAATGAACAAAAGTTCACAAAATCCTTCTTGTGTGTACATGCCATAAATACAACAATGTGATAAGCTTTGCCAAAACTTTTAAGGAGGAGTAATCGTGAAACGCAAAATCATTTACACAATCGCTATTGTAATGTTGCTTGTCATGGCCGGAGCTTGCTGGTTCATTTTTGAGGGGAGGACTTCGGACACAGCAGGAGTTCTTCCGGACGGCAAGGACATTCTCGCAGGAACAGAGCGTAAAGTCCTGATAGCCTACTTCACTCTCGGTGAAAACGCTAATCAGCCCGAAGGTGTACAGGCCTCATCGTCGGCAAGCGTCGC
>JAFRSL010000281.1 GCA_017427625.1 Synergistaceae bacterium
CTCTTGCGTCGAAACTCCTGAGGCTGTGGCGAACTTGAACTCAAAGCAACGCAGAAGGGTTCTGTTGCACTCAAAGGAGATGGACGACTTCCTTCACAATGAGGCATTATCTGAGCAGAGACTTGGAACAAGCACTACTCACCTCCTGCTCAATGATGAGGCTAGTGAACTCATGGCGTATGTTTCACTTTGCCGCAGATGCTATACCTTCTCAAAATAAGATTGCCCGTCTCGCTGTAGGTTATTGACTTGGAATATAACTCTGCAATAAAATGTGTTATGTAAAATTGTATCGAATGGTAAAAATTTTTCCGGCAATTTTATATCCTCATTGGAGGATGTCGCAGAAGTAAAGAAACCATTTACTGCTTTTGCGTGGATTGAAATAAGCGCAACCAAATCCAGACTTCTCAGCGTGAGTATGATTCGCCCATCAGCATGAGAGCCAATATCAATGCACTAGCTAACAGGGTATTTAACTCGTACAAAGTTGCCCCCTCTGTATGACCTTCGAGGGGGTCTTCTCCTAATTCAGCGTTGACTTCAGGGCTGTGGGAAGAGTGCTGTCGTTCTTCAGCTGACGCACAAGCTCAGACCTTCTAGGCGTCCCAGCATCATAAAGCTCCACAAGCCTGCACTTCACCATCACTGCCCGGCGCGAGTTCGGGTAATTCCGCAAGCAAAGCTCAAGAACTTCAGCAGCCTCCTTCCTACGCTCCTCTGGAAATCCCTCAAGGTACAAATCCGCCAAGTCCCAATACGCAGCCTCACCTTCCTCAGTTCCCTTGCAGCGTTCGGCAATCTTTTTGAGGATGGACTCCTTTTCCGAAGGGTCTGCAGATGAACCGAGCCTGTTAAGTTCCACGCGCATGATCAATCCCTCGCGCTCAATTCCTGAAATATCCTCGCCATACGAACACACTGGCATTATGAGAATCGAGAGCAACGCAAAAACTTTCAGCCTTAAACTTAGCATACTTCTGGCCTCCCTATTGAAATGTATGTAAATCCCCGACGCTTCATCTCGGCGGGGTTATAGATGTTACGTCCGTCAATGATTATTGGTGCGGTCATTAGAGCTTTGACGCGGGAAAAATCCGGCTGGCGATAGATGTCCCATTCCGTCATCACCGCGAGCGCATCTGCTCCGTTTAATGCCTCGTACATGTCCGTGAAGTAATCGAGTCTGTCCCTTTCACCCAAAACGGAACGCATCTCTTCCATTGCGCGGGGGTCTGTGGCACGTACTTTCGCTCCGGCTTCGAGGAGTGAGTTGATGAGAACGTGTGAAGGGGCTTCACGGGTGTCGGAGGTCTTGGGCTTGAAGGCAAGTCCCCAGACTGCTATGACTTTGCCGTTGAGGGTGTCGAATTTTGCTGACAGCTTCGTGAACATCGACTGCTTTGCGAGTTCGTTAACTTCGTCGACTGCCGTGAGAATCTTAGGCTCATAGCCTGATGAACGTGCAAAATTACGCAATGCTCTCACGTCTTTCGGGAAGCATGAGCCTCCGTAACCGCATCCGGCCTTGAGGAAATTCTTGCCGATCCGCGCATCAAGTCCTATTCCTCGCCTTACGTTCTCAACATCTGCACCGACATGCTCACATATTCCGGCGATCTCGTTCATGAATGAGATTCGTGTTGCAAGCATGGCGTTGGCGGCGTACTTCGACATCTCGGCTGAAGCTATGTCCATGAATATCAGCTTTGAAGGCTCAAGGAACGAATATAGTTCCTCGAAAATTCGCCGTGCCTCTGGAGTGTCGACACCTATGATCACTCTGTCGGGATCAAGGAAGTCATTGAGTGATGAACCTTCACGGAGAAACTCAGGGTTCGAGGCCATGAAGATTTTGTGAGGAACTTTTCGAGACGATATGATGGATTTCACGCGGCTGTTCGTTCCGACTGGTACGGTTGACTTCACGACGACGAGGAGGTCTGGTGAGCCTGAGATTCCTTCGGCGATGTCGCTGGCGGCACTCTCAATGTAGGCCATGTTCGCGCTTCCGTCGGGATTTTGGGGTGTCCCTACGCAGATGAAACAGGCTTCGACATTCTTGAGGGCTTCGGAAGATGAGGTCGTGAAAGACAGACGGCCCTCGTTCATGTTTCGCCGCATCATTTCTTCGAGGCCTGGTTCGTAGAAGGGAACTATGCCATTTCGGAGCTTCGAGATCCTTTCTGTGTTAACGTCGGCGCAGACAACGTTATTTCCGTAGCGCGCAAAGCATGTCCCCGTTACGAGACCGACATATCCTGTGCCTAGTACTGCAAGTCTCAATGAAAATATCTCTCCTTTCGGGTGCATTATACACTCTGATAATTTAGGGCTTGCAAAATTCTCATGCACTGAGTAAAATATTTCTCGCGTTAAATCACTCGCCCGGTTGGCGGAATTGGTAGACGCGCTAGATTCAGGTTCTAGTGGGGGCAACTTCGTGGAGGTTCGAGTCCTCTATCGGGCATCAAATTTCAAGGAGTATAATCGTGTTACGCTTGACATGGTTATACTCTTTTGTTATCATGCGTCATTGCACTAAAAACAGACTATCAGGGAGGTTTCGTATGCCGGAGTTTGTACCAATCACAAAATCAAGAAAGCGTTACACTTTCGGCCGCGCTCACGATTTAGTTGAAATGCCCGATATGATAGGCGTTCAGAGAGATTCTTACCACTGGTTCTTTCAGGACAATGTTCCTCCTAATGAAAGAAAATCTCAGGGGCTTCAGGAACTCTTGGAGGAAATTTTCCCAATCGAAAGCTTTGATGGCAACTTCGCTCTCGAATTTGTCAGCTATTCCATCGAGAAACCTAAAATCTCGGAAGAAGAAGCCAGGCAGAAAGATATGACTTGGGCCAGACCCATCAAAGCCGTCATCCGTCTCACTAACACAAGAACTCAGGTCAGGAAAGACGCCAGGGAGATTTTTCTCGGCGACTTCCCTGTCATGACCGACAGAGGCACCTTCATCATCAATGGCACTGAAAGAGTCGTCATCAATCAGCTCGCACGTTCTGCAGGAATATACTTCACTCACAATTCTGAAGGGTGTTCCGCCAAATTGATACCAGAGCGCGGAGCTTGGCTTGACTTCGCTATGCCTGAGTCGGACAAAGAATTTATCACAGTCAACATAGATAATAGGAAGAAACTTCCCGTAACCCTCCTGTTAAAAGCTATGGGTGCAAGGAACAATGAGCATATCCTTGAGCTTTTAGGCATTCAGACAATCTTCAAGGAGTTCAACGTTGATCTCAAAGGTTACATGACCGCCGAGGACGTTACAAGCAACAACGGCGATGTCGTCGTACCGAAGGGCACTCTCATTGACACGGAGGAAATGATCGCAAAGCTCTACAGCACTGATCCTTCTGACGGCGCTGGTGTCCTCGTCTATGACATGGAGCCTGCACTTGCCCGCACTATCGACAAAGAAGATACTGACAGTCCGGATGAAGCCATTAAAGACATATTCAAGCGTCTTAAACCCAATGAGCTTGGAAGGATTGAGAATGCCCGCGATTACTTCAGAAGCCTCCTTCAAGACCAAAGACGTTATACCCTGGGACGCGTCGGACGCTACAAGCTGAATCGCCGCCTTGAGATGGACATTCCTGAGGATGACAGATTACTCAGTCTTGATGACATCATCGCAATCGTCAAGGAAATGTTCGCCATGAAAGCTGAGGACAAAGTAAGCGATGACATTGACCATCTCGGTAACAGAAGAGTTCGTTCTATCGGAGAGCTTTTGCAGAACCAGGTAAGAATTGGATTGCTGAGAATGGAGCGCATCGTCAGGGAGAGAATGACTACCATCCCTAACCTTGACGAAGTTACAGGGCGCGAACTCATTAACGTCAGGCCAATTGCCGCTTGTCTCAGGGAGTTCTTCGGGTCAGGGCAGCTCTCCCAGTTCATGGATCAGACTAACCCTCTCGCTGAAGTTACTCACAGGCGCAGGCTCTCTGCTTTAGGCCCGGGCGGTCTCAGCCGTGAGCGTGCTGGATTTGAGGCAAGGGACGTCCACTACACCCACTATGGAAGGGTCTGTCCCATTGAAACACCTGAAGGCCCGAACATCGGCCTGGTTTCATCGCTCACTACTTACGCAAGCATAAATCCTCATGGCTTCCTCGTTACTCCGAGAAGAAAGGTTGAGAACGGCAAATTAACCGACAAGATCGCGCTTCTCTCAGCTGACGAAGAAGACAAGAATTATGTCGCTATGGCCAGCACTAAGCTCGAGGATGACGGCATAACTTTGGCCGGCGATTGTCCAACAAGGCACGCTGACGAAATCGTTACTGTTCCGCCCGAAATGGTCAATTACGTCGACGTTTCACCGCGTCAGATTGTATCGCCGTCTACTGCTCTAATCCCGTTCCTTGAGCATGACGACGCTAACAGGGCTTTGATGGGCTCGAACATGCAGAGGCAGGCAGTCCCGCTCTTGATCCCTGAGGCTCCCAGAGTTGGAACTGGCATTGAGCACAGGATTGCATTGGACTCGGGGTCTTGCATCGTCTCAAAGGATGACGGCACTGTTACTTACGTCGATGCTGATGTCATAAAGATTAAGAACGACAAAGGCCGCGAACGTACTTATGAGATGATAAAGTTCCGCCGTTCAAACCAGTCAACCTTGACGCACCAGAAACCCCTCGTTCACAAGGGTGAGAAAGTCCGCAAAGGAGACATCATCGCTGACGGCCAGGCCATTGATAACGGCGAATTATCGCTGGGGCATAACGTTCTCGTAGCTTTCGTTCCATGGGAAGGCTACAACTTTGAGGACGCTATATTGCTCAGTGAAAATCTCGTCAAGGAAGACAAATTCTCTTCCATTCATATCGAAGAGTATGAGATCGAAGCAAGGGAAACTAAGCTCGGCGCAGAAGAAATTACCAGAGACATCCCCAACGTCGGCGAAGATATGCTGAGGAATCTCGATGACGACGGAATTATCAGGATTGGCGCGGAAGTTACGGCAGGTGACATTCTTGTCGGAAAAGTTACTCCTAAAGGCGAGTCAGATCAGACACCTGAGGAAAAACTATTGAGAGCTATATTCGGCGAGAAAGCAAGGGAAGTCCGCGATAATTCACTCAAGCTTCCTAACGGTTCGTGGGGAAAAGTCGTCGCAGTCAAGCAGATGGACAGAAGAAACAGCCCCGAAGCTCTTGGTTCTGGCGTCATGCGTTCCGTCAAAGTCTATGTAGCTCAGAGAAGGAAGATCACTGTCGGCGACAAAATGGCCGGCCGTCATGGAAACAAAGGCGTCGTAAGCAGAATTTTACCCGTTGAGGATATGCCTTATTTGCCCGACGGTACTCCTGTCGATGTCGTTCTCAATCCTCTCGGTGTTCCCAGCCGTATGAATCTCGGTCAGGTTCTCGAGACAATCATGGGATTCGTCGCTATCAATAATGGCTGGTACGTCTCAACTCCAGTCTTTGAAGGTGCGAATGAAAGCGAGATTTTCGCCGAAATGAGGAAGATTGCAGCAACCAAATACCCAGACCTCACCGAAGACGGAATGATCACTATCCGCGACGGCAGAACTGGAAGACCGATGGACAAGAAAGTTACAATCGGCTGCATGTACATGCTGAAGCTCAATCACCTCGTAGACGACAAGATTCACGCGCGTTCAACCGGACCTTACAGCCTCATAACCCAGCAGCCTCTCGGCGGAAAAGCTCAGTTCGGCGGACAGAGATTCGGCGAAATGGAAGTCTGGGCTTTGGAAGGCTATGGTGCGGCTAACGTCCTTCAGGAAATTCTCACCGTTAAATCCGACGACATCAGAGGACGCGACAAGACTTATGAGCGCATCGTCAAGGGTCAGAGCCTCGTTAAGCCGGGAGTTCCTGAGAGCTTCAGGGTTCTCGTCAAGGAGCTTCAGGGCTTGGGTCTCGATGTTGAGGTCAGGTTCGATGACGGTTCTTGCGGAGATATTCCTATGGAAGACGATGACAGGCCAATCTTCATTAACCGTTCTCAGGACAGTTTCTCAGCAAAAAAGCAGAAGAAATCCAAACCAAGAACTCAGCTCTTGAACGATGTTACTGACGATATTCTGAATATTCCGGTTGATAATGACAGTGAAGGTTTCACGGAGATTGTGGATATATTCGAGAGTGCCGAGCCTACTGCTGAGGATTTGGAGAAGATGTGTGAGGAGACGGATATTTTTGACGCAGGAGAGGGGGAGATTTAGAGTTGGCAAGAAGAAAAGAGATA
>JAFRSL010000282.1 GCA_017427625.1 Synergistaceae bacterium
TATTATGCTTATCGACTGTAAGCTCGTACAACTGCGAGGCCCTGTACTCAGTCTCAGCAAAGAATTTCCCCGTCGCACCCTCAGCATCTTTCAGCCTCGTTATTATGGGGATTCTTGAAGTCTTCCTGCACATCCTCAGAATCTCCCGCCCCCTCTCGTTGAACGCCAGTACCCTCGCATAAGGCACAGCGTCATTCATGGCCTCTCTTACATTATCACGTTTAAGCCCGAGAAGAATGTACACAATCCTCCTCCTTATGTGCGCCCTTGTGTACCTCGCGCAGACGCACCGCCCGACGAAATCCTCAAGCCCCCGCGAATCCTTCCAGTGTTTCAGGAAAAGCCCCTCGATCCCCTCATCAATCCCGTAAATCCCGCGAAGTTCCTCAGCCCCCGAACGTATGAATACCCCCTGAAGCAACGGCCAAAGTCTCCCCTCATCTGAAAGCCTTCCTTCACGTTTTGCGTCCTCCAAAATTTCACGCGAATATTCAGGCATCATGTGCGAATTTCCATTGATGTCTTCACGGATCGCACGGCTTGTAACTTCACCTCTCCCAGAGTGTCCGAAAACTAACCCCCTCGCCAGCAAGCTGGCCCTCTCCCCCTTCTCAGGGGGCGCGATATTGCCCTTGCCGCCCATGTCAAGGGGAGGTGGCTCACGAAGTGAGACGGAGGGGTTTTCTGACAGTCTCCTCCTCAAAAACGGTACAGCCTCAATCTTCCAGCCCCCGCGAATTATTCCGGCCATGTACGAAACCGCGAGCATGTTGTTAGGCCTCGTTATGAAGTCTCTGCTTCCCGCGAAAATTTCTTCGAGCGCAATCGAGACAGCCTTAGGGAACGACGCACCCCGCCCAATTTCGCGCCTCAAAATCTCCCTGTATCCTTTAGGTTCACGCGCCATAACGTCAGCAAGAGAAGCAGCATCAAATTCCGGGTTCTCCATTCCGAAGGCTATACGTGAGACACAGCCGAGACGTCCGAGAATTTCCACAGAACCCCGCGAGAAATCCTGACCCGCCGAGCAAGCATAGAGGAACGGAAGTTCAATCACCAAATCCGCCCCGGCCATGACAGCCATAGAAGCCCGCGAAAATTTGTCGACTATTGACGCTGAACCTCTCTGCGTGAAATTCGACGACAGGATCACGATCACTCCCTCAGAATTTGGGAGGCTCTTGGCAAACCGCATGAGTGATTCGTGGCCTAAATGGAGCGGATTGAACTCAGCAATGATCCCTGTGAGCATGAATTTTCACCTTCACTTTCCGAGTTTATGATACACGAAATTTCGAGGAAGATTCGGTGTTGCAAAATCGGTGTTTCTACGTGTATAATTCTCACTGCAACAACGTACCTTGTGGAAAGAGAGCTGCCCTGAAACCCCGTAAATCTTCTGCCTTTTAAGGACAGCGAAAAGTTTCAGCGGGAGGTGTTTTGTGAACCAAGCCATAATTCAGCAAAAGCAATAGCGCGTTCAAAGGTATAAGCCGCTCCGTTTAATGAAGACGGAAGGGGCTTAAGGTTTGCAACAATGGTTCAAAATTGGAAGGAGGAAATTTAGCTTTGAACAGGAAATTGAGAGTGTTAATGCTCTCACTTGCTGTAGTGATGTTCTCGGTAGCTTCGGCGTTCGCAGCTTTCGAGTCTAGCGATGTAGCATCTTTCGTTGTATCCGACTCAGATATAGAATTTGCGACAACTGAAGGATACAACTACATGCAGAGGGTTTTTGTTGATCCTGATGCGTGGCCGGAAGGTGAGACACCCAGGCCGGTAACATGGATTATCGACCCGAACCTCCCTAGCTGGCTGACTTACGTGATTGACGGGAACACGGTTACATTCAGGGGAATACTTCCTGCATATGACGCGTCAAAAGAGAGCTACACGGTTCACGCTATAGCCAGTCTCGACTGCGATGTGGTTATAGGGACAGACTCTGATGATGAGCCGATAACCGCTCCCGGACATATCGAGGCTGACGTTGATATGGACGAGGACACATGGACTGGCGGTCTGGTAATCGAAGTTGAGCAGGCCGAGTCTCCATTGGGCCTTTACGCTGACTTGGTGTCAATAGACGCTTCGGCAGTGGACAGCAGAGACGTTGTAGGCGACAAGTACAGCGTTTTTGTGAACTTCCCGATGTCATGGACGATCGATGATGATCCGAGTGATGAGTCAGATACCCCCAGACGAATTTCGACAGATCTTTACCCCAATGCACAGCTTGAATGCGAGCAGGAAGGCGGAAGATATGTTGTTGGGTCTGATGTTCTTAACCTTCCCCAGTGGCTGGACTATGAGGTAGTCAGCACTCAGCGCGGCAGAGCGTTGAACTACGACGAAGAAAAAGGAACTGTAACGTATCCTGATGACTATCCTGAAGACACAGACACAACCTACGTCAAGACACTCCGAATCTTCTTCACCAGCAGGGACTATCAGCCGGAAAATGACGAGAAAGCTGTCGTCCGCATAGTAACCGACGTTTCGGACGTTTTCAGCGACACTTACGAAGACGGCGTAACAATCGGCTGGAACGTAACGTATCGCAGCGTTCCCAAGATCGTCATCGAGCCTGAAACGCGTGCCCTGACCGTAGAGCGCGGCGAAAGTGCTGATACTGCCTTCGACTACAGCGTTGTAGCTGTCTCCGGCGACCCGACATTCTCACCTGCAGTTACAGGAGTAACCTTCACCCCGACCGTAACTCCTGCGAACAGTGAGACTCCCAGCGGAAAAATCGACGTTCACGTAGACGCAGCAAGTGAAGCTCAGGCAGGTGCAACGGCCATAACGATGACGGTGAATGACGCTAACGGCGGAACGGTAACAGCGGCAATCAACCTCACAATCGTCAACCCGATCACCATCGACGTCTCAGGCGACAAGCTCGAGAACGTGGTAGTCACTGAGGGAGATGCGGCAAAGCAGTACACCTACACCATTGGGAATCCTCTCGATGGTTTGGTTTGGGCGATTACGGGCAACGGTGCGTCAATGTTAAGCCCTACAAGCGGCACTGGCAACGTCGTCAGCTTCACGCTTGA
>JAFRSL010000283.1 GCA_017427625.1 Synergistaceae bacterium
AGTGAAAGAGGAGCTTGGACTCTAATGCACATAATCAGCGCGCTCACTCAATGGCTAGTCGACACGATAGGCCGTATGGGTTACACAGGAATTGTCTCGCTGATGTTCCTTGAGTCATCGTTCTTCCCTTTCCCCAGCGAGGTCGTGATGCCTCCTGCGGGCTATCTCGCGTGGAAAGGCGAAATGTCCCTCACCCTCGTATTAATCTCAGGAATTGCCGGCAGTCTCTTGGGCGCGCTGTTCAATTACTGGCTTGCGGTGAAATTAGGCCGCCCATTCCTCCTGAAGTACGGAAAATATTTCTTCGTCTCTCCCGAATCAATCAACAAGGCTGATGATTTCTTTTCGAAGCACGGCCATGTTAGCACCCTAGTTGGCCGACTTCTTCCCGTAATACGTCAATACATCTCACTCCCCGCCGGAATTGCTCGTATGCCGATGAAAACATTTATGCTCTTCACGACAATCGGGGCAGGTGCTTGGGTAGTAGTTCTCACTTTCGCTGGGTATCTTCTGGGCGAACATCAGAACTTGCTGAAGGAATATCTCCACGTCATAACGCTGGCCTGCATAGGACTCGCTGTTGTAATCGCCGGAGGGTACATACTCATACTCAGGAGACGGAGGAAATCATGAGCGGTATTCCGGGCGTAACACTGCGGGGAATGGAGGCTCTTCCGGTTGAAGTTGAGGTTGAGATTACTGGAGGGCTTTTTGCGATTTCGATTGTCGGAATGCCGGACGTTGCAATCCGTGAGTCGCGGGAACGTGTGAAAGCTGCCTTGCGTTCTCTCGGACTCAACCTGAAGGGCAAAATCGCCGTCAATCTTGCCCCTGCTGACGTTCCGAAAGAGGGCGCGCTTCTTGACCTTCCCATCGCTCTCGGAATGATCAAGGCAACTGGTGCGCTCAAGGAATGCCCCAAAGCTCTCTACATGGGCGAGCTTGCACTTGACGGAAGATTGCGGAGGGTAAGGGGCGCTGTTCCGGCGGCGTTTCTTGCGAGGAAGATGGGGATTCCTCTCTACATTCCTTCGGCAAACGCTGAGGAGGTCGCATTAGTTCAGGGAGTTGAGGCATATTGCGCGGACAACCTCGCCGAACTCGTAATGATGCTGAGAGGTGAGGAGCCTTCGAGACCATTGCCTCCTGCTTACGTCCCTGACCTTCCCGCGAGTGCTGAGACTGATTTTGCGGACATAAAGGGACAGATTCAAGCCAAACGTGCCGCAGAAATCGCAGCAGCAGGACATCACAACCTCCTTCTCGTTGGTTCGCCGGGAAGTGGAAAGACAATGATTGCGAAAGCTATGGCCGGGATTTTGCCACCTCTTACTGACGATGAGCTTGTTGAAACGATGATGATTCGTAGTACATTGGGAATGGAAACTAAGGCTGGGCGTGAGAGACCTTTCAGGACAGTTCACTTCACGGCAAGCACTGTGTCAATCTGCGGAGGAGGAAACGACTTGAGGCCTGGTGAAGTCTCACTCGCACACAGGGGAGTGTTGTTCCTCGACGAGTATACGGAGTTCAGGCGCGATTTGACGGAGAGCTTACGCGCACCCATTGAAGACGGTGAAATTCACGTTAGCCGGGCTACAGGTTCGGTAACATATCCGTCGCGGGTGCTTCTCGTTCTTGCGGCAAACCCATGCGCCTGCGGTTACCTCGGAGACCCGGTAACACCCTGCAAGTGTTCGGCGACAGAGATCGAACGCTACAAACGCAAACTCTCAGGCCCCATCATGGACAGGATTGACCTCCAGATTGCAGTCCCAAGATTAACGCCGCAGGAATTATTGAGGATTGACGAAAACGGAAAGCCCCCCGAAACCAGCGCAGTAATCCGTGAACGTGTAGTCCGCGCGAGAAAGATTCAGCTCGAACGTTGGCAGGAATACGGCCTCACATGCAACGCCGAAATCCCCGAAAAGCTCGTCAAGAAATGCCTCACTCTCGACGATGATACTCGCTCATATCTTGCGACGATGGCATCAAAAATCAACTTGTCAGGAAGAGGACTAAGCCGCGTTCTCAAAGTTGCGAGGACGATTGCTGACCTTTTGGGCGAGGAGAGCATTCAGAAGAAGCACGTTGCCGAAGCATTGATGTACCGCCAGATAAATGAAAGGTGAGTAAAAGCGACCCCTCCGTAAAGGCAACCCCTCCGCTTCACTTCGTTCAGCACCTCCCCTTGTCAGGGGCGGCAAAAACATCGCAACAACGCAGCTTTTCTCACGCCCCCTGAGAAGGGGGAGAGGGCCACGCAGTGGCGAGGGGGTCTCCTTCCCCAGAGAGCCAACTTGTGGGCGAAGGGTCTCCTTTCCCAGAAAGAGCCATGAAGTGGGCGAGGGGGTCTCATTACTCAATGATTAGTCGTCGTAGTATTCGCCGGACTCTTCGTTCCTTTTCTGTATCATGTACTTGACGAACACCCACCCGCATGACAGGAAGAACCCCAAGAACGTCCCCATGATCATGATCTGAGCACGCTTTGGCTTGTACTTCCAGTCTGGAGGAGTCGCGGGGTCAACTATCTGAACGGTCGAGAGATCGCTTGCCTCTGAGAGTTTTGCAGTCTCGTACTGACTCAGCATACGCTCGTACTTTGCGTTTGCGAACCTCATTGCTCTTTCGTAGCGCATGTACTCAACACTCAGTTCCGGAACGTTCCCCAACGATGACAGTATATCGCCGGAAAAGACTTTCCCCTGCCTCTGCTCCGTCTTCCTCTGTTCCTCCTCAAGCCTGTGAAGCTCCCTCGTCATTGCATCAAGCTGAGAGTTTGCGAGTTTGAGACGAGGATTGTCCTTCCTTGCATAGCTCGAAAGTGAGGAGATTTCAACGTTCTTCGCGGCTATCTGGCCTCTGAGGCTTGCTATCGAGCCGAGAAGTGCTGCCGTCTGTGAACCCAACGCCAATACTCCGCTGTTCTGCTGGTACTTCATCATCGCGTTCTCCGCGTCGCTGAGTTCCTGCTGTGCCTGCATGAGCTGGTTCTCGAAGAATGTTCGCTCCTCCTGCGCGTCAATGAATGACATCTCTCGCAACTTAATCTGCAGCTGGTTCACAAATTCGTTGGCTATGTCTGCGGCTTTCTGAGGGTCTTTATCGAGGTATGCTATGCTTACGATTCCGCTCATTGAATCTTCGTTGGTCTCAAGAGTGTTCAGCACTACTCTTCTCGCATCAAGGCGTCTCTCTATCTCGTTTTCTTCCATGAGATTGAACTTGTCGATGATAGCGTCAACAACTGTGTCGCCCTTGAGGACTCCTAGAACCATTCCTCCAGTTGTAGCCTTAGTTGGAAGACCGGCCATGCTGGCGAGACCTCCGAGACCTCCAAGCATCGAACTGAGACCGCCGCCGCTCCCTGCACCTGGTGGAAGTATCCTGCATTCAGCCCTGTAGATGAACGGTGCGAGGAACGCGTAGGTCGTAGCTATTGCGCCGAAAATGAACGTTATCAGGAATATGAAGCCCCTTCGCTTCCAAAGATTTTGTGCTACTTCGAAAAGGTCTATCTCTTCTTCCTCTTCATAGCGTGCGTCATAATGCTCATATGGCATGTTTGAATCAAATCCTTTCACTGAGATTTTTTTGCAAGATTATATCATTACACACCATAAAGCACACGAATGCACGCATCACTCAGTGCCTTGAGGCTTGAGACCTGTCTGTCTTTCTGAAGCCCCGAAGCCTCGTAAGCAAGCGGCAGCTCCGTACACCCCATCGTAACAGGAACGTCGCGCTCCTTCCAGAGTTCCTCAACAACACCGCGCATTAACTCACCAGCTTCGGCCATGTCTCCGGCTTTGACCCGCCTGACGCACAACTGAACACGTTCCTGCTGTTCCGGCGATGGCTTGAGGAAGTGATACTGCATCTTCTCAGCGCAAGCAGGGTAGATCATGCTCTTCTGTGTCCCGTCTGTCGCAAGAAGCCAAGAACAATTTCCCTTGCTTAATTCCTTTGCGGCCTCAACAGTTGCCTCGACTATGTGAATCAGCGGTACAGGAAGTTCGTCTCTGAATCTGTCGATGAAGTAGTGGGCAGTGTTGCATGGAACGGCGAGAACATCAGCTCCCCATTCCGCGAGCTTGAAGAGATTCCGGCGAATAACGGGGAGAGGGTCAGGGCCGATTCCCATAAGGCCGTCGCTTCTGTCGGGGGTCTCAGGGTCTGAGAGCATGATGATTTTGGGATGCTGTGAGTCGTTTTCGGCGGGGCAGTCGCGGGCTAATATGCGGAGAAATTCGGCGCAGGCTG
Organism: Synergistaceae bacterium; assembly: GCA_017427625.1. Classification (GTDB taxonomy): domain Bacteria; phylum Synergistota; class Synergistia; order Synergistales; family Aminobacteriaceae; genus JAFUXM01. Next base: position 4,273 of record JAFRSL010000283.1, read on the forward strand.
CCGGGCCCATTCCTCCGAGTACACCGAGTGTTTTTAACGGACGTGATGACATGAAAATTACCTCCTTCAAAATTTACACTTGATTATATTTGGGGATAGATTAAAATTTTACACATACTATCATATTTTTGCAGAAGGGAGAAAAAACTTCATGTATTCATTTATTGGCGGCCTTGTACTTCTCATACTCGGCTACATGATCTACGGCGCGATAGTCAACAAGGTATTCGGGCCAGACGACAGGAAGACACCCTGCGTTGAGCACCCGGACGGAGTCGACTTCGTACCCATTTCGGCGGGAAGGGCTTTCCTCATTCAGCTACTCAACATTGCGGGTCTTGGGCCTATATTCGGTGCTTTGACCGGCGCAATCTGGGGGCCTCAGGTCTATCTCTGGATAGTCTTCGGAACGATCTTCGCGGGTGCTGTCCATGATTACCTCGTTGGAATGCTCTCAATCAGGAACGACGGTGCAAGCGTCTCAGAGATTACCGGAAAATATCTCGGAGGCTTCATGCTTCAGGTCATGAGACTGTTCTCGGTCGTACTCCTCGTTATGGTCGGCGTTGTCTTCATGGTAGGGCCGGCCGGCTTGCTCGCTCTCATGATTACTCAGGGAACAAGCGGTGCGGTAGGTGCTGCGGGTGGTGCTCCTGCGACGTTCATGGGCTACAGCGCGGGTGAATGGACGAAGATACTCACGGTCGTAATCCTCGTCTACTACTTCCTCGCAACACTCCTTCCGATCGACAAGGTAATCGGCAAAATCTATCCCGTCTTCGGCCTCTGCTTGATCTTCATGGCAATCGGAATCGGCGGAATGACCGTCTACAATCACCTTCAGGGAACGAAGCCGATGATCGAGCTTTGGGAAGGTCTCTACAACATGCACCCTAAGGCTGACTCGATGCCTATATGGCCGCTCATGTTCATCACGGTTGCCTGCGGAGCGATTTCGGGCTTCCACGCAACGCAGTCCCCGATGATGGCGAGATGTTTGACTTCAGAGCGTCAGGGAAGGTTCGTATTCTACGGCGCAATGGTTGCTGAGGGTATCATCGCTTTGATTTGGGCAAGCGCAGGTATAGCGTTCTACAATGCGACTGACGGCAGCTTCTCAACGGCTGGACTTCTCGCGGTCGGCGGAGGAAACTCAACGAGCGTCTACCAGATCTCCGTCGGACTTCTTGGGCCTATAGGGAGCATTCTCGCACTTCTCGGCGTTGTTGCGTGCCCGATCACGTCAGGTGATACGGCATTCAGGAGCGCAAGACTCACCCTTGCTGACTGGTTCAAGATTGACCAGAAGGGAATGACACCGAGACTCTTCCTTGCAGTCCCGTTACTTGCGGCGGGCTATGCGATCTCGTTCCTTGATTACGGTATCGTATGGCGTTACTTCTCATGGTCGAACCAGACGCTTGCAATGATAGCTTTGTGGGCGGGAGCAGTGTACCTTTGCAGGAACGTCGGCGCAGGAAAGGGATTCATCGCGGCGATTCCGGCAACGTTCATGTCGGCGGTCAGCGTAACATACTTCTGCATTGCCCCCGAGTGCTACTTGATGCTTGACAGGACTCTCGCTTACGGAATCGGTGTAGCTGTTGCGGTGGTGTTCTTCGCGATTTACTGGATCAGGGTATACTCACCTGAGTCGAAGAAAGCGTAACGGCCATGAAGAAGGTTGTACACGTTGAGGGCATGGGCTGTCAGAACTGCGTAAAGCACGTCAAGGAAGCTCTCGAAGGTCTTGACGGTGTTTCGGGCGCTGAAGTGAGCCTTGAGACGAACACGGCGGTGATCACGCTGACGAAAGATGTTGCTGACACGGCGATAATCGCGGCGGTTGATGAGGCCGGGTATGATGTCAGCAAGATAGAAGCTGCGTAGAAATTTTGAGCAAGCTGTGCGGGAAACTGTGCAGCTTGTTTTTGTTAAGGAGGAGATTTTATGTGGCAAAAAATTAGAAAATCCATTCTCGGTAGGATACAATGTGCAGAACGTAACCCTATTGTGTACAACGTTAGGGAATACACGCAGAACGAGCGTATACGTAGTTATGTGAAAACGATAGTTGCGCCGTTTGAATATCTTAGAACTGTTTTCCGTAGACGTATCTCTGTCAATGGGCGGGAAGGATTAGCATTTGTGCTGATTGCTAAGAATGAAGCTCCGTACATTGAAGAATGGATAAAATTTCACCACAAGCAAGGGGTCTCTCACTTCTTCATTTATGACAATGAAAGCGAAGACAACCTGCGTGAAGTCTTAACGCCTTACATTGAGCGCGGGCTTGTAACATACCGTTTGCTCAAGGGAAGGCGAAGGCAGATTGATGCGTATAACAAAGCTATTCACACTTATGGGCGTAAATTCAGGTACATGGCATTCCTTGACGCTGACGAGTTTGTGTTTGTACGTGA
>JAFRSL010000284.1 GCA_017427625.1 Synergistaceae bacterium
AATGATGACTGCTAAAATGTCAAGTCAAGTCAAGTCAAGTCAACTATTGTCTTTTTTAACAGGTAGCTTTTCCGGGAATTTTCCGTTATTCCCATTATTTGCCAGTGAGGTGTGAGCAATGGGACAGGAAAGAACTGAACGCATCAACTCCATCATCAGCAGGCGCAAACCCCTCGTAGAAGATATACAGAATATCCGCAGCAGCATCGGCAAAGTTACATCGAGCTTCGACAGAATGCTCACGGTCTGCCAGGCTGTTCTCAACGATGATAGCCTGTCCCCAGAATTTCAGGGAATGTCAGGCGTTCTCGACACATGCTCAAGGCCGTTGGGCGAACTTCGGAAACTCAACGATGAACTTGCCCTCCTTCAGAACAGATTTTCACGCGACACACTCAACATTGCAGTAATCGGACGCGCACGTCAGGGAAAATCCAGGCTCCTCCAAACCATCACAGGACTCGGCGCAGAGGAAATCCCGGACGGAAATCAGGCTTTCTGCACAGGGGTACGCTCCGACATCATCAACACTCCAAATCTCACGGAGGCATACGCGCAGGTCAGCTTCTTAACCGAGAGACAGTTCATCGACGAGAAGGTTGCCCCGTATTTCCGAGACCTTCAGCAGCACAAAGCAGACCTCTTCACTCCGTCAAATATTCAGGACTTCCAGTCATTGATGCTCCCTGAACCCGGAACTTTCAAGGCAAGCCCCGAAACCATGACGCAGATGAATCTCCACCTTCAGCACTTGCGAGACCTTCAGGCACACTTGCCGCAGTATCAGGAATATCTCGGACGAAGCCCCATGAGAATCGAGCGCGGGCAGATCCGTGAATACGTCGCTCAGGACAACGCTAAAGGTGAGCGCGTGTTCTTTAAGCACATGGCCGTTGACTGTGTTGAAATTTTCTGCAAGTTCCCAAATTCTGACGTTGGCAAACTAAGGCTGATTGACCTTCCGGGACTCGGAGACACCCGAAAGGGAGACACTGAGCAGTTAGTAAGGGCATTGAGCGATCAGGTTGACCTCGTACTCTTCCTGTCGAAACCATCTAACGCAGGGGCAGGGTGGCAGGATAACGAAGTCAGCCTCTACAGTCAGGCAAGGCGGGCATTGGGCGAGAAGCTGCCGATTGAGCGATGGTCATTCTGGGTCTTCAACAGGGACTCAAGAGAGGGCGCGGACAACATGATACAGTGCGGACTTCTCAGGGACTCGATAAGGGACGCACAGATTCAGGTTGCGGGGACGATGATCGCCGACTGCACGAAAGAAGACGAGGTTAGCCGTGAAATCATCGACAAGGCGCTTGATTTTCTAGCGGCAAACATTGAGCGCAACGACGCAGCGTATGCCAGCTATCTTCAGGAGGATATATCGAGGACGGTATCACATCTAAGGGAGAATCTCTCACGCCTTGAGGAAATGACGCGGGAAGGCCGGGCCTCAGATGATGACGCTGACATGTTCGACGTTCTATTCTCGGCAATATGGAAGAAGATAGCAATAGGAATACAGTCGTGCGTCGGCAAAGGCTCAGAGCTTAGGGACGCTAAAGGAACTCCATGTGAGCCGCTTAGAGAGAGGATAGAGGGCATCTTCACGGAGGCTGAAAGCGGGGCGAGTTTCCCGTTCAACGAGGAAGGAATCCGCGAGAAGTACATGGAGTACGGCGACACTATTCGCGTTTACCCTGAGTGCCTTCACATTCTGAGGACACAGCTGGGTACGAGAATGCAGGAGGATATGGACGACATTCTCAACGCTGTAATGACAGCCATGAAGGACAAATTCGGGCATATTCTTGGGACTTCAGGGAGGCTTGCGGGGAAATTCGGCTGCGACAATCACGAGATACTTGGACGGATCGTCGCTTACATCAGGGAGAACAATCTTTCCGAGAAAGTCCCGACGATACTTTACGGGCTTGAGCTTCTTGACGCTTGGAAGCTGAATTACAGGAGCTTCGCACAGCACAGAATCCGTGAGGCTCTCAACTGCCTTGACCCTCTCGATGATGCCAACACTTCGCAGGGAGTGCCACGAAATGAGTCTGAAGTCCTCGACATGTTACAGGATCTGTACGAGCAGGCAGTCTATGAGATGCGCAAGAGATTCGACGGGCCTAACGGGATTTACCCAGAGCCTAACAACGCCGCGTTTGCCGCCGCCGAAGAGTTCAAGGACATAATGATACGTTCGGGGAGCGATGAGGAGCGTCTCAAAATCGAGTGGAAGAGGCTATACCGTCCTATGCGCGGAGATGTCTGGCCGGAGGAGTTCGGAAGCTCGCAGAGGAAGCGTGATGCTTCAGCGGCGATAAGGAGTCATGTTCAGAATATAGAGGAAATTCTTCGGGATTTCCCGGCCATGAGGAGGGCGTAAGTGATGACTGATGACAATATAACCTTCATGTTCTACACGCGGACATTGTCGGAGGATTACCGGGTGTTTTCTGGCGACGGGAGCAAGTCGGGCGATTACGCAAATGATTACGCAAAGTTTGAGCAGTTCATGCGGATAGCGCAGGTTGAGAGCGACGATGAGGCAAGTGCGGTAGTCTATGAGGGTGTCGGGAGGTGGTATCTTGCTGTGTTCGGGCTTAATCGCAAAAGCAAGGACAGAGCCGGGCGTGAGAAAAGATTCTCGTTCTGCGTTTCGTTCAACGACACCAGCTATAATGAGGAAAGCCGTGCGATGCGGGCATTCTCCAGAGTGGTAGATGACTGGGAGGGAATCGGGGAACTTGCGGACAGTCTCATAGAGGAAACACCTACAACCCGGCGGTATATCATAGATGTGGACGTTACTGACGAGAAAACCGGGAAGACTGGTACGGTCAAAAAAACTAAAATACGCCGCAGCGAGAATATGAGGTTTGACTATGGTGGATTCATTCATGAGCTGGTGCGCGAACGCCCGACTGTTGAGCCTCCTGAACCCGGATATATGCTGAAGTATTTTGCTGACAGGAACAAAATCGTCCCCATCGGCCCGGAAGAAGAAGATGACGATTCGGGAGAGGGCTATACGTACAGGTGGATACTAGGTCTGTTGCTGGCGGGAGTCTTGGTCGTGGGCTTGCTGATGTGGTACTTCACGCGGGGAGAAAGTCCCTCGAAGCCGCCGGCGATTGGGCAGGAACAACCCTCGAAATCGCAGGTCGAAAAATCGAGGAAGCAGGGAAATTCATCGGAGGAAGCACAAAGCGTAACAAGCAACAACGAGGAGGAAAAGAATGGCGAGCGTAATTCACACACTGGGAATAATGGCACGGGTAATATTGTCGATACTGGCAGCTCCGATAACAATCCCGGTAAAAATAATCATGTTGGTATTTCGGGCAATCGGCCGGGCAGTAACAAACCTGATTCAGGCGATACGCAGCCGGAGGAAACAAAGACAACTCCGAAAAAGGGAGAAGGAGATGAAATTAGTGGCCACTAATGAGATGAAATTCGCAATTCTAGGCCCAAGCGGTGCGGGAAAAACTACCCTGCTCGCCTGCATGGCCGAAGAGTTCGAGCGCGTATCACCAGGGACGATCTTCCCGGCAGACCCTTCCACATTCGGGACGCTGACGAAAGCCTACAAGTCCCTGAAACGCGATGCCAACAATTCAGACTCCCGCCAGTTTGAACGCTCAATCGAAGGAACGTCAATGCTCAGGGAATTTCTCTTCCACGTTGTCGGACGCGGTGCATACCTTCCTGTGAAGTTCTACGATTTTCCCGGAGGCTGGATAATTCCCGGCGACTCCAACAATAAGACGGTGATCGACATCGTGAAAGCCTCAGCCGTTATAATCGTCGCAATCAACACGCCGTATCTCATGGAATTTGACGGGAAATACATTGATGATGGCTGCGCGGTTGACGAGATCGAGTGGGTCATCAAACGTAGCCTTGAGGGTGATGAGAGCGAACGGCTGATTCTCTTTGTGCCGATAAAGTGCGAGAAGTACCTTGAGACTCCAGAAATGCGCGACAATCTCCACAAGTCCGTCAAACGTGCTTTCAACAACATGCTGATGCTCACGTCCAATCCTCTGTACATGAACAGGCTTGCAATGGCGATGCTTCCAGTTCAGACCGTCGGGAACGCGAAATTTGCGAGGTTCAAGATCGCATCTGACGGCAGAGTCGAACGCGAGGTTTACCGCAAGCCTGACCCGCACTCAACATTCAGCCCCAAGAATGTCGACCAGCCTATGAGGTACTTGATGAGCTTTTTGCTTGAACAGTTTGCCCAGAACAAGAAAAAAGGCTCGTGGTACGACAAGTTCCTGAGCTTCATATTCAGGGAGGGCGATTTGAGGGAAGTTGCCGAGTATATCAGAAGCGGGATAAAGTCTGACAATGACCTTGAGGCGGGATTCGAGATTTTCTGCGGAAGGGAGCTTATAGGCTTCAAGCGTTAAGGCAGTGAAAGTGATTAAGGGCCGGGCGAAAACAGTCCGGCTTTTTTGTTGCCTCAAAGAACAATTGCGGATATAATTTTCATACTCATGATTTACACCCTGACGTCAAGAAATTCGTGAAGGAGTCCCTATGCCCTATGGTTGATGAAAGTGTTACCGTAACTGAAACTGAAAGCCCGTATGACTTTGACGGCATCTGGAAGGAATTTATCCGGGAATATTGGCCGGAGATTCTCCGTGATGTCATTCCGAATTTGTACGATGCTGTTGACTTGGGGCGCGAGGCTGAATTTCTGGACAAGGAGATGCAGGAGATCTCACAGCAGTTATACGGCGAGAATGACTTAGTATCGAAATGGTACGTCGACAACCTAATCAAGATATGGCTCAAGGACGGCCGTGAAGAGTGGGTATTGCTTCACATAGAAGTTCAGGGAAAAGGCGGGGAGATAATCTCGTTGCGAATGTTCCGTTATTCGTGCCTTATATTCCTGCGTTACGGGAAACACCCAGCAGCTCTTGCTATACTTACGTCGAAGCGTCCGAAGAAAGAAGGAAATCCTGAAGCCTATCGCTATGATGTTTTCGGGACGACTCTGGAATACAAATATCACACGTTGAAGACGTATGAATATCGGAACGAGGAGTTATTAGCAAGCGACAGCCCGGTTCACATTTTCATTTACGCGGTGAAGATGGCAGTGAGATACCGAAAGTCTGACGATAAAAAGTTAGAGTACATGATCAAGGTTGCGAGGCTCCTGAAGGCTAGGGGTTGGAGCGAAGAGAGAATGCGCGTGTTCTTCAAGTACCTTGAATTTCTGATGATAAACAGTGGGCGGGAATACAGGTACACATTCATTGAGAAATCAATAGAAATATTGGAGGGGAAAAAAGTGAAACTGATGACGTTTGAAGAAGAAGTCAGGGAAAAAGCAATGGCGGAAGGTCTCGCAAAAGGTCTCGCTGAAGCTCATGTCAAGACAGCCCGTTACCTTATGGGTTTAGGAACAATGACGGACGAGCAGATAGCTAATGCTGTTCAGCAGACCCCAGAATATGTGGCCACACTGAGGCAGGAGGTTACAGTTTAATGGATAGGCATGTAACCAAACAGACATCAAATATGAGGGGAAATAAAGTGAAACTGATGACGTTTGAAGAAGAAGTTAGGGAAAGGACAATAGCGGAAGTAACAGCAAGGATAACGGAAGAAGTAACAGCAAAAAACTATTCTAAATTTGCCTGCTCCCTTATAGAATCAGGGTTGCTGACAGATGAACAGACAGCTACATTGACCCATCATGAACTAGAAGACATCGAGGCATTACGGCGGTGTCTCATCAGAGAACGGGAAAATATGTTGCTTTCCCTTATAAAGTCAGATGAGCTTGACGATGAGCAAATAGCGGCCATTACGAAACAGACAACAAAAAGGGTAATAGCTTTACGTCATTGTGTACGTTTGGAACGCGCTAGAATGCTGCAAGCTCTTATTAGTTTAGGCTCGCTTACAGAATCAGAAATATCATCGCTCACAGATTATTCTATTGATGAAATTGAAGATTTACGGCAGGAACTAGAGGCTCAGAAATCAAATACTAAGGAGGCATAAATCTTGAAGTTAGTATTTCTTGACATCGACGGAACACTCACAGCACCGGGCGAAAACACTCCCCCGTCAAGCGCGGTCAAGGCAATCGAGAAGGCCCGCTCAAAAGGCAACAAGGTCTTCCTCTGCACTGGCCGTAACCCCGACATGTTGCGCCCATTACTCCGCTACCAGTTCGACGGCTTTATCGGCTGCGCTGGAGGCTTTGTTGCAGTCGGCGAGGACTACAGCGATGTCCTCTACAACCACCCAATGACCGACGCTCAGAGAGACACAGCTTTAACCGCCCTCCACAATCAGGGTGTCTTCTGCACGATCGAGGCCGAGAAAGGCTCATGGGGCGACGAGAATTTAGGCGACTTCCTAAGCTCTCAGGGTGAGGGAAACAGCGAGCTCGAACGCTGGCGCAAAGCATTGGCCGGAAATCTCGGCATCAAACCAATGAAGGACTATGACGGCTCACCAATCTATAAGGTCGTCATAATGTGTCAGAAAATGGAGCAGCTCGATGAGGCAAAAGCAGCCTTAGGGGACGGCTTCAGCTTCGTTGTTCAGGACGTTCAGGTTGGAAGCTCAACCGCAAGATGTATCAACGGCGAGATCATGGACAAGGCTTTCAACAAAGGTCTCGGCGTTAAAATCATCTGCGAGAAATTCGGTGTCCCAATAAGCGATACAATAGGCTTCGGGGACAGCATGAACGATTTGGAAATGATACAGACAGTAGGTTACAGCGTCTGTATGGCAAACGGTTCGGAAAAATTGAAGTCGCTCTCTGACATGGTATGCCCGTCAGTTAGCGAAGACGGTTTGGCGAAGGCGTTTGCGGAATTAAAACTAATCTAATCTTTCTGGGAGGTCATATTCATGGCACTGGATTACAGGAAATGTGCGGAAGAAATCGTTTCCCACATCGGCGGACGAGAGAACATCGTCCAAGCAGCACACTGCGCTACTCGTTTGCGTCTCGTCATCAAGGACAACGGCAAAGTCGACAAAAAAGCCCTTGAGAACGTTGACGGCGTTAAAGGCATGTTCGAGAACAACGGACAGCTCCAGCTCATCATCGGAACAGGCACGGTCAACAAGGTCTACTCAGAGTTCCTTAGCGTTACGGGAATGACTGAGGCAACCAAAGATGACGTCAAAGCCGCCGCCGCAGCAGCACAGCCAATCTGGAAGCGTGTACTGAAGGCCATAGGCGACGTTTTCGTCCCGATACTTCCGGCAATCGTTGCTTCGGGTCTAATGATGGGACTTGTTGAGGCTCTAGGAAAAGTTTACCCAGAGTTCGCATCGACATCATGGTACGACTTCCTCGACATGGTAGCTAACACAGCGTTCGCGTACCTGCCCGTCATCGTAGCAATTTCGGCGGCAAGAGTCTTCGGCGGAAACACATTCTTGGGTGCAGTCATCGGTCTTGCCATGATTCACGCAAACTTGGTCAATGCGTGGGTCGTTGGAACTCTTGAGACAATCCCGGCGTGGAACTTCAACATCCTCAACTTCATCATCAGCGTTCAGAAAGTCGGCTATCAGGGACACGTCATCCCGGTAATCATCGCTGTGTGGCTCATGTGCACGGTCGAGAAATGGCTTCACAAACACACGCCGGAAATGATTGACCTCTTCGTCGTTCCCTTCACGACGGTTCTTGTTACCACGTTCATCACGTTCACGGTAATCGGCCCGATATTCTCACAGCTTGAGACATGGGTGCTTGAGGGCGCGAAAATCCTCGTTAAGAACCCGATCGGCTCGGCAATAATGGGAGCTATCTATCCTTGGACGGTCGTCATGGGACTTCACCACATGTACAACGTCATCGAGGCCGGTATGCTTGCAGTTGAAGGCGGTCTCAACACGTGGATGCCCATAGCGTCAGCCGCAAACTTCGCGCAGTTCGGTGCATGTCTTGCAATCGGCTTCAAGGCACGCAACGCACGCACAAAGGTTGTCGCAGTCCCCTCGTCAATCTCAGCCGCTCTCGGAATCACTGAGCCTGCGATTTTCGGTATCAACCTTCGCTTCTTCAAGCCCATCATCGCTGGAATGATCGGCGGAACAGTCGGAGCATTCTACGGAGCAATGTCGGGAATCGGCGCAAAGGCATACGGCGTTACTGGAATCCCCGGCTACCTCACAATCGCACAGCCCATTCCTTACACGATACTCCTTGCGATTTCGGGAGGAATTGCGTTCGTACTCGCGTGGATTATGTGGCATGAAGATGAACCCGAAGCTGAGGCAGCCCCTGCACCCGCAGCATCAGAGCCTGAAGCGTCAATCGAGTTCGGCAACGTAATCACTTCATCAGCGGGCGAGATAGCACAGTGCACAGCCGGAAAAGTCATCCCCTACACTGACATTCCTGACCCGACGTTTGCGGCAGGAACACTTGGACAGGGCGTTGGCATTCAGCCTGAGGACGAGTATGTCTACGCTCCTATCGATGGCGAGGTCTCATCAGTCGCAGAGAGCAAGCACGCAATCGGAATCTCGGGCGCAAACGATATGGAAGTCCTGATTCATGTCGGCGTTGACACTGTTGAGATGAAGGGCGACGGCTTCGAGGACTTCGTCAAAGAGGGCGACAAGGTAAAGAAGGGCCAGAGAATCATGAAGTTCAGCCGCGAGAAGATTAAGGCGGCAGGACACCCCGACACAGTAGTCCTCCTCCTCACGAACAGCGACGACTATGAAAATGTGAAGTTCGGCGAAAACGTGTAACTCTGAGAAGTTCAAGGGCCTCCTGTAGAAATGCAGGGGGTCTTTTCTTTTGTGAAGAAGAAAAAGCAGAGCCGATCATCTCAGCCCTGCCTTTATGAAGCTAGATCATTGCGCCCTGCCTTACTAGTTCGCGCCTCACAGCCTCAACGTCAACCTTCCCCGTCTCACCCTGAATCGCCGCCGCAACCCCAGCCGCATGTCCAGTAGCGAGGCATGTACCCATTACCCTTGAAGCTGCCATAGCCTGAGAGTCAGCGCATATCAGTCTTCCGGCACCGTAGAGATTCTCTGTGTCAACGCTCTGCAAGCACCCCAGCGGAATGTCATAGTAGCTTGCTCCGGGAACATCGAGATATACAGCAGCCTCATTGAGTGAGGAGTGTATCTCAGGTTTCCAGCCGCCCCGCGCGATCCCTTCAGGAGACTTCTTCCGGCCTAGTACATCGTCAGCGGTGAGCATGTATTTCCCTGCGAGCCTCCTAGTCTCACGGAAGCCTATTGATGGCCCAATCATCGTGATTTCGGCGTTCTCCATTCCGGGCATGAAGCGTCTGAAAGCCTCAAGGTAATACAGTGCCTGGCCCCTCGTGAACTTCTCCATTCGCGTCAATTCCTCAGCGTCAATTCCCTCAGGTATAACGCTTGGAAGCAGCACTATAACTTCCTGTGAGCCCGTCATCTTGAGAATGAAGCCGCGTTCACGGGTGAGGTTGGGGATTCCTGCGTCCTTTCCGGCTTTAACAGCACGTTCGACAGCGTTGGGACTCATGTCCTTCGTGATGTCGACACCGCAAAGCCTGAACGGTAGCGTCGCAGCCATTACCTTACCCTCAGAGTCGCCCCAGAGAGTTTTTGCTCCGGCCATGTGTGCGAGGTTAGCGTCGCCCGTAGCGTCAACAAAAGTCTTCGCGTGAACCGTGAAGCGTCCTTCATTGTCCTGACATATCGCGGATTTTATGGCTTCACCTTCGCGTACAACGTCAAAAATACTCGTGTGGAGAAAATATTTTACGTTGTTCCTGTCGAGAAGGTTATCGAGCGCAACCTTCATGTATTCGGGCTTGAAGTGTACATTCTTGTTACCGGCTGCTGAGATTATCGTCTCTGTCGTGTTTGGTGCTAACTTGTGGAGTTCGTCAATCACCAAATCGCAGACACCAGCAACACATTTCACAGGATTATCGCCGCAAGTGTAGACAGCGCACAAAGCACCGATTCCCGCGTTAGTCCCTTCACCGCCGAGATATGCGCTGCGTTCAACGAGAAGGACATTCGCGCCCGCCTGAGACGCTCCCACAGCCGCAGAGATTCCCGCCGGGCCTCCTCCCGCAACGAAAACGTCAACAAAATATTCTTTCTGCATTTCCATTCCTCCTTCCACTAGTTACACCAAAGCTCCCTGACGTACAAGCTCGGAACGTATTGCTGAAACATCATATCTACCGTCAGAATTATTCATGCTCAATGCGGCTGATACTCCTGCTGCCTGACCTGTTGCGAAACCTGTACCCATTACGCGGATTGATGACGATGCTATGAGGTCAGCACAGATTATTCTCCCGCCGCACCAGAGATTTTGAGCACCTTCAGGACGCAGCGAGCCTATAGGAATGTCGAAGTACTTTGCCCCGCGTTCCTCGCCGAATGTTACATCAGAGTCGCCGATGTGAAGTTCAGCCCCCCAGCCTCCGCGAGCTATGCTTGTTTCGGGATACTTCCGTGAGTTCTTAACGTCATCTTGGCATAATTGATACTCTCCGATGATGCGCCTGCTCTCCCTGTAACCCATCTTAGGCCCTGACGAGATCAGCCATGAGTCCTCAAATCCCGGAAGATATTTCTTGAATGCCTCAGCGTACGCGTGAACCTGCCGCCTTCCTTCCATCTCGAAGCGCGTCTGAGTTTCTGCATCGAGGCCGGGAATTTTCAGGCTTATTATGTTGACGATGTAATCATTCGTGCCTTTGACGTTTCCGACAGTCCCGAACGTTGCCGAAAATCCGCTCATTCCATCTGAGATTGCGCGTTCGATTGCCGACTTTATCGAAGCTGGAGAATAATCACGGTTAGTTTTGACGTTCCCCATTCTGAAGACGAGTCCTCCGCTCTGCTCACAGTGGAACTCGGTCTTGAAGCCGGCCATGAAAGAGAGATTAGCCTCACCGCTTGCGTCAACGAATGATTTTGCGTTTACCGTGAAGCGTCCGTTATCGTCAGCGCACTCAAGGGAAATTATTTGTCCGTCCTTAACGTCAGCTCCTATAACTCCCGCGCATAGAAGGTAATCGAACCCAGCCTCCGAGACTATATCATCGAGCGCAAGTTTCGTGTATTCCGGGTCTTGCCATACGAGGAGGTTTCCTGTCGGTGATTTCGCGAAGCCGTCAAAATGTCCCAGCTCCTTCAGTTTGTCCAGAACTCTTTGACCCGCGCCCTTCACGACCTGCTGCCAGTCCTCGCCGTTCGTGCAGAAACCGCAGTAAGAGTGAACCTGAGCGTTCGTTGCCTGACCTCCGAAATACGGTGAACGCTCAATGAGGATTGTCTTTGCCCCCGCGTCATGCGCTCCGATTGCCGCCGCTATTCCAGCCGAACCTCCGCCGACAACAGCGACATCGCACGTAATATTTCGACCCTTCATCGTCATTTACCCTATAATCATTGCGCCGAGAGGATAGCCGATGTAAGTCAGAACAAGAACCGCCATGAGCGCGAAAATTCCGCCCCATATGAACATGTCCTTTGCGCTCGTCCAGCCTGAGCCGATTGCGACGGTGTTAATTGTTGACTGACCTGCTGGGGTCATGTTGCAGACAGCCGCCGAGAATCCTACCATTGCGAGGACTGCGCCGACACTCACTGTTCCGGCGGGCATGGCCGTAAGCACCGACAACGCAACCGCGCTCACCACTGTTGTCGTTACGATGTTTGACGAGAAGTTTGTCTCAAGAACTGCCCACGTCATGAAGAATAGTATCATTGCCGACAATGACATGTTAGCCGTGAGTGGCTGAAGGGTAGTCGTGAGCCATTCGGAGATCCCTACGTCCTTATTCGTGAGACATGCACCGAGCCATGTTGCTGCGCCCGTCATTAGGATCGATCCCCAGAGGATTCCTTTTGACGTTACTTCGCGGAAATTCATGATACGTTCGCCCTTGTCCTTGAGAATAAAGAGGATTATGCAGCCAAGCAACGGAGGCATTGCGGTTGTGTAGCTGTTGATGGTCTTGTAGAGGTCGGGCAATGTTCCGCGAATAAGGCTCGGCCCAACCCAGAGAAGTACAACGAGTCCCATCGTACCGAGTATTATTTTCTCGCGCCTGTCAGCAGGGGGAACAGTTCCGCGAAGTGCCATAGCTTTTGACGGGTCAATGTCGTGAATATCGTCCGGCCTGTAGAATATCCTGA
>JAFRSL010000285.1 GCA_017427625.1 Synergistaceae bacterium
AGAACATTGTAGTCTCTCCGTCGTTAAGCTCCAACTTCTTGTTCTCACAGCAGAATTTCCTGAACGTATACACATGTCTTCCCAGCTTGAAAGGGTCAAACGTGCAAATGAATATCACGAAAGCGTCAGGGAGGTCAATATACGACACTCCCTTTTCGAGAATATTCCCTCCCATTGAGAGATGATAAGCCCTCGTACGTTTCATCAGGTGAATACTGTCTGATGTCTGCATCTCAACATCGAGTACCTTCTTTTCGTCAGCGTCTATCAGCGTGTCAAAGCGCACTCCGCGAGAATCAACGCCTGACCTTATGGGTGCCTGTATCTGAACGGAGCGTATTTTCCCGATATTTGCCGCCGGAAGTATTCGCCTCAGCATCTCGGAGCATATTTCAATATCCTGCATAACCTTTCCGAAGAGAAAATCATTTGACAGCTTCAAATTCTCCCACTGTCTATCAGCCGGAAGATTCAGGGCATTGAAACGCGCCTCTATTTCCTCCTCACTCCACATCAAAGCACCTGACCCCTCACAATATCATCAAGCGTCTGACGTTCGGCAACAACCCTCGCTTTCCCGTCCTCAACGAACACTACCGCCGGCCTCATGAGACAATTATAGTTGCTCGACATGCTGAATGTGTATGCCCCCGTGTTGTAGAGAGCGATAACATCTCCAGCTTTGACCGCCTGAATTTCAGCGTCGTCAATGAGAATGTCGCCTGATTCGCAGCACTTCCCGACGATTGAGACCTTCCCGCCGTTCGATGGGTGATAGATTTCACCGTCAGCGTCGTCGACTTTCACAGCGTTGTACTCTGCCTGGTACAGCGCGACTCTTGGATTGTCCGCCATTCCTCCGTCAACAGCAATGTACGTAACTTCGGGTAATTCTCTGACGTTCTCGACGGTGTAGAGAGTGATTCCAGACTCGGAGATTATCCAGCGTCCAGGCTCAAGAATTGCTCGGGGAACTTCAAGACCGTATGACTTGCAACCGTCAATGAGAGCTTTCATCATCGCGTCGGTGTAGTATTCTGACTTCATGGCCGGAATTGCGGGATTGATTACAGCTCCGAAACCTCCGCCCATGTTAAGTTCGTAGGTCGTAAAGTTCAGCGAGGCTTTCAAGTCCTTCATGAGACGGAGGATTACGTCTATTGATTTCGTGTAGTCGTCAGTGTCGAAAAGCTGTGAGCCAACGTGAAAATGCAATCCCCTCCTGTCAACATGCTCGCATTCACGCGCGAACTTTATCGCCTCCGTGAGCATTGACCCCTCGCGTGAATCTGCCGGAACTCCAAATTTGCTGTCAGTGCTTCCCGTCGCAATGTACTTGTGTGTATGAGCGTCAACTCCGGGCGCAACTCGTATCATTACCTTCTGGACTATTCCGGCTTGACCTGCGAACTCGTCAATCGTCCTAATCTCGTCAGGGTGGTCAACGATTATTCTCCCGACACCTGATTTCACAGCAGCTTCAATCTCAGCTCGGCTCTTTGCGTTGCCGTTCATCTCGATTCGTTCGGGCGGAAATCCCGCGCTCAATGCCGTATGAAGCTCCCCAAGCGATACGACATCAAGGCCGAGTCCCTCATCTTGAATCAGCTTTGCCATCGCCCGAATGAGGAATGCTTTTCCCGCGTAACGTACCCTAGTGTTCGGCCAGCGTTCAAGGAATGTCTCGCGTAATTCACGGCACCTCGAACGAATTATCCCTGCGTCGAAAACGTATAACGGTGTCCCGAATCTCTGCGCTAATTCTTGGCAGTCAACGCCGCCCCATGTCAAATGTGAAATCTTAATGCACCCTTTCTTCGTCATGATATTATGATTATATATAAATTTTGCGAAAAGGTATCACTCTATTATGATTCGACTGAACGATTGGGAACGCGATAATTTCATAAATACGCCTCATCTTCCAGACATCACAGTAATATTTCCATCGAGGGAGATATATTTTTCACCTGAGCTTCTAAACGTGATGCGCCTCAATATCGACACATGCCCGAAAACTTTAGATCAATGGTACGAGCTTTGCCACCCCGAAGACCACATGAAGCTCGCTAAACTCGAAGCGGCAATCTACGGCCACGAAAGCACGATCACTTTCACCCGAAAACTCTATTGCGGGGACGGATATTACCGAAACTTCAGGCTTGACGCTCTGATTCAGCGGGACAATTCAGGCCGGCCATTGAAGTTGTCGGGGTCTGAGACTTTGGCGTTGAGTGCGTGGCTCGCGGCGGCTCAGGAGGGCGACAGAATCGAATGCACAGAGTCAAACGGCCGAGCTAAAATCCTTGAGGCCGTGAGAGTTCAAGGGGTAATGACGCTCCGCGATATTGGATGGATTGAGGACATGGAGCAGGAGAATTTGAGACTCAGGCGTGAGATTCAACGTAGAATTTTCACAAAGTCAGCAGAAATTCCAGTACTCCACGAAGATTTCAGCGTCGCAACAATCCTCCGTAACAGGCTCGAAGACTGCATAAAATCAGCCCTAAATGTCCTCACAGGCGACAACAGGCTGAAGGCTTTACGTCGTTCACTCAACGAGACATGTCTCACGATTGGGATTGCTGGTTTGACTTCAAGCGGTAAATCATCGTTCGTCAACGCGCTTCTCGGTGAGCGTCTAATTCCAGAACAGACCCGCGCAACTACGAACATTCCCATAATATGCCGCGAGGGTGAATCAAGGTCAGCAAGAATAATGTATCAGGACGGACGAACTGAGGACATACGCGGGGCGAGGCTCACGGGTTCATACATGAAGGACGTAGCATCAGAGAGCCATAATCCCGGCAACAAGTCAGGAATTTCACGCATCGAAATCACTATGCCCGGCGCAATGATCCCGGAGGGGATTTGCTTCGTGGACACTCCAGGATTTGACGCGCTCGCAAGCTCAGGCGGTGCGGCTCTGCGTAACGTACTCCCTGAACTCGACATGATAATTTACGTTACACCTGTGAGGGCGAGGCTGAAGGGTGCCGACTATGACTACCTACGAGTTTTGACGACGATGAATGACAGGCTGGTTTTCGTTCTCTCACAGATTGACCTCGAACGCGACGACTCGGAGGCTGGAAGGGTAATAAATTCCGCGCATGACAAAATTCTCGGCGACATCAACGCTATCCGTCAGGACATGAGGAACTTTTCACCAAACGGCCATGATTACGACGTTATACCAGTGTCATCAAAGACAGCTCTCGAAAACTTCTACGACAAGAAATCTCAGGCTTGGGCGGATTCAAACATTGAGGACGCTGTGAGGTATTTCGCGCCTCTGGGATACGAGTCGTATACGAGGGCATTGCTTCTCAGGGCTGAAAGGACGCTCAGGCTCGTTGACGGTGTAGTTTCAAGGAAGGAGGTTACAGGATCTTCACGATGGAGGTTGCAGGAGGTTGCAGGGAAACTGAGGAAAATTCTTGCTGACCGTGAGAACTTGCCGGAAATGCCTTCAGGTTATGCCTTCGCCGAGAGCGTAATCACTCCCAAGAATCAGAACCGTAATATTCTCTCCTCGCTCATTACGTCGATGAGGGAAAGGGAATTTCGTACCCGCTTCTTCGCGCTTGAGGCATTCAAGGGGAAAAGCAAGGCTCTCCTTCTTGGTGCTGAAAGAAATCAGAGCTTGAAACTCTTTTCGAGGCTCGCACATAACCTCATGCTTGAGGCTCTTCCTGACGGTGGCGTTACTTCGGGCGAATGGCTCTGCACAGGCCATGTCTCACCGTTTGGGTGCATAATGATTCCTGTTACCGGAAGCGGCGACAACATTCTCATTGCCCCGTCGAACGCTAACATTTCACAGAACATCGACTGGCACAAACTTTTCCGAGAATATGTCCCTGTTGTCAGCGTTGACCTTGCGAGGGTTGACTCGGGGCTTTCGGACTTGGTGAACTCGCCGTATATTACGGGGCTTGCGCTCACTGACTGGGTTCTGTCGTTCGGGAACGCCGGGCTTTTCGACACGAGGCAGATTGATTTGGTATCGCAGGTGCCGAAAAGAGTCAGGGAGTTCGTCGAGTTGAACGGCCTGAAGTCCCCCGAATGGTTCATTTACGAGAACTATAAGATATTCTAGCGTCATAGCGACCCCTCCGACCTTCGGCCACCTCCCCTTGTCAGGGGCGGCAAAAAGCGGCGAACTTAGCGCCCCCTGCAAAGGGGGAGAGGGCCACGCAGTGGCGAGGGGGTCTTCCTTCCCAGAGAGAGCCATCTATGGCAAGGGAGTTAGCGTCCTGCGAGAAAATTGTTGATTAGCCTCCTCGCAATGCTGGCCTCGCCGGGAATGTGCATGTTCTGGATTTCTTCCGGCGAGAAAAATCCCGCGTCCAATATCTCCACACTGTCAGGCTTCACTTCACCAGCCTCATATTCAGCCGTGAACCCAAGCATCAATGAGTTCGGGAACGGCCATGTCTGACTTCCGAAATACTTTATGTTCTTGACGGTTATGTTGACTTCCTCCATGATCTCGCGTTTCACAGCCTCTTCAACTCTCTCGCCCGGCTCAACGAATCCCGCGATTACGCTGTAACGGTCATCAACCCACGCGGCATTATGAGCAAGCAGCAATTTACCCTCGCGTTCAACCGCAGTGATCACAGCCGGAGAAATCGGAGCATAGTAGACAGCCCCGCAAGCCTCGCATTCACGGCCATAATCGTTTGTGTGCGGAACGAGTTTAGCCCCGCAATGTGAGCAGTATCTCGCGTTCCTGAACCATGCCGCAAATTGAAACGCACTCGAAGCAATACTGAAAGCCGCATCTCCAGCTTCATACCAGAAATCACGGAAGCCCATGAGTTTCTCACCTTCACGAAGACTCTCTGGCTCTTTCACTTCCAGCCATGACGGTAACTTTTGCCAGACTTCGGGAAGTTCACGCGACGAACGAATCACATCAAGCCCCGAAATGTCATCATTCCCAAAGTCATAACGCCCGTCACGAAGAAATATCTTGTTTCCGCAGAATATCATCATTTCTTTCAACGCTCCTTTGTGCCGTATAATATACTCCAAAAATTCAAAGGTGATTATATGCTCTCTCTCACTACAGCAGGAAAATCCGCTAATGACGCGCTCAATCTCGTCAAGAACGCCATCACGGGAAGCGGCGAACCTCTTAAAATTATGGTTGACGGCCCTGTTCAAGCTGATACTGTCAAAAGGTTTCTTGACTCTCAGGGTTATTCGGTGATGATTGAAGACGACGAAGGTACTCTCTACCTTACAGCCGCTAAGGAAGAAGCAAAGTCCATTCCCGCAAAAATCTCAGTCAAGAAAGAAGAAGTGTCAGCAGGAACAATCGGGGTCATAATTTCATGCCGAAACAAGGAATATAATTCGTCATTCATGAAGAAGTTTCTGTTGTCGCTCCTGAAAGCTGACATTAAGCCCGATGTTATTGCGCTTCTCGATGCTGCTGTGAAAATTGCCGCCTATAACTCGCCTCTCTGCGTAACTCTCAAGAAACTTGAGGCTGAGGGTGTACAAATACTAATCTCGGAGTCATGCGCTGACAGGCTTGGTGTTACGGAGGCTGCTGGTGCTGGAGTTATTGCTGACATGAGTGAGATTCTTGACGAAATTTTTTCATGCAGTAAGATTGTCAGTATCTAGTTCAAAGGGGGATTACCATTGTCGTATAAACTTGGTGAAGTAATAATCTCGCGTGAAACAATCGCGAAGAGGGTAAAGGCTCTTGCTGACGAGATAGCTCAGAATGCCGAAAGAGATAAGCCTCTCGTAATCGTCGGAATTTTGACAGGGGCGGCGTTCTTCTTGACCGACCTCGTTAGGGAGCTTCCAGAGGATTTGGACGTTAGGGTTGACTTCATGTCGGTGGCCTCGTATGGAGACAGCACGAAGACCAGCGGGGTTGTCAGGATCTTCCACGACCTTAAGACCAACATTGAGGGGAAGAATGTCATCGTCGTTGAGGACATAATCGACTCTGGATTAACGCTCTCGCACCTTCTCGGACTCCTTCAGGGACGTAACCCCAACAGCCTCAAAGTCTGTGTTCTCCTCGACAAGAAGGAACGAAGGAAGACTGAGGTCAACGTGGACTACTGCGGGTTCAGCATTCCTGATAAGTTCGTCGTGGGATACGGGCTTGACTGCGCTAGTATGTGGAGGCATCTCAAGGACATCAAGTATGTGATTGAGGAATAAGAAGAGTGTGATATAATACCTGAAATTCAAAATTTCTAAAATTCCAGCACAAGGGGGATTGACATCGATGAAGCAAGTCGCTAAAATCGGTTATCGGTTATCGGTTATCGGTTATCGGTTATCGGTTATCGGTTATCGGTTATCGGTTATCGGTTATCGGTTATCGGTTATCGTCATTCTTTTGTCTGGAATCTCAAGCAAGTAAGTATGCGAAATTTTGATATGGGAAACAAGCGTCTTTCTGTGTGCAAAAACACGGGAGGGCGTTTTTTTCATACACAAAATTCAGTTAGGAGGCAACACCAATGAGCAGCAAGAAGTTTTTTGCGGTAATAGTTTTCCTCATGGCACTGGTCTTCACGGTCTCAGGTTGCGGAGGAGGAGGGTCAAGCAACTCGCTCTCTCAGAATCCGGATGACAATCCGATACCAACGCCAACTCCAACTCCAACCCCCACGCCAACTCCAACCCCCACACCGACACCGAGCGGTTTTGTCGTAACGTTCAACTCGATGGGCGGAACAGCAGTAGCATCCCAGACAGTGGCAGCAGGTGGGATGGCTGAGGAACCTGATGAGCCTTCAAGAAGCGAGAATCATTTCCTAGGCTGGTATACAGGTGAGGGCTTCTCGTTCATGTTTGGCTTTGAAACGCCAATATCGCGAGACATAACGCTTTACGCCAAATGGTGGGACGAGAATGATACCACAGACTCGGACGGAGACGGTCTCATTGACTCTCTTGAGTACACGTTCGGCACAGACCCCGATGACCCTGACACTGACGACGACGGCTTGACTGACTGGGAGGAACTCAACTGGCTGAACTATAACCCGCTTGCAAAGGACACTGACGGCAACGGCATTCCTGACGGGGACGAGGACTACGACAATGACGGTCTCACCAACGTTCAGGAGGGCAACTACAGCACCGACATGGCCGCTTATGACACGGACAGTGACGGCCTCAGTGACGGTGATGAAGTGAAAGTTTACGGCACTGACCCAACTAAGCCCGACACTGACGGCGATGGAGTAGATGACGGAACGGAAGTACGTATAGGCTCTGATCCCCTCAACGCCGAGACATCATTCACGACGACGCTGACCTCCAACAGAGTATCGTCAAATCCCAAGGCGATAGACATCTCCGTAAGTATGGAGACTTCAGCGGACGCGGCCGGAACTTTGTCGGTTACTCCTGCGACATGCGATGATACGCTCCTGATCTCCCAGAACATGCCCGGCTACCTTGCCGCCTACACACTGAGCGCAGATGACAAAGTGAAATCTGCAACGGTAACTTTCACGCTTGGAAGCGATGTAGGAAGATATGAAGCTGGAGTCTTCGAGCCTACAATATACTGGCTGAACGAGGACACAGGGCTTCTTGAGGAAGTCGAGGGACAGGAAATCACCGCTGACGGGAAAATCACGGCGAAAGTCTCACACTTCTCGATATACATGCTTCTGGACAAGATGGCATTTGAGGAAGTCTGGAGCAATGACATAAAGCCGCCAATGGTGATTGTCTCAGGAGACACAAGCAGGGACGCTGTGATTGACTTCGCGTTCGTTCTGGATAACTCGGCAAGTATGTCGCGCAATGACAGAAACCACCTTATGCTTCAGGTTACGAGAGATTTCATAACTAAGCTGAGGCCAGGAAAAGACAAGGCATCCGTCGTTCTGTTCGATGTAAATTCGAAAATTGTTACGGGTCTGTCCGATAGCAGCGACGTTCTCAATGCGGCAGTAAGCACTGATTACTTCGACTATAGAGGCAGCTGGACTAACGGAACGGCTGGGCTTTATGACGGAGTCAACATCCTCGTAAGCTCATCGGATGCGGACTACAAATATGCCATATTCCTGACAGACGGAGAGGACAACAGGACTTCCGCGCACACGTATGACGAGATTATAGACATGGCCTCGAACGACAAAATCGCCATCTACACGATAGGGTTCGGCTCATCCCTCGCGTCTGGATACTCATCACGCGTTGCTACTCTCGTGAAAATAGCGCATGAGACAGGCGGAGAGTACTACCACGCTTCTGCCGGGACTGTGAGCCTTGACGTCGTTTTCCGCAAGATAGGTCAGGAAACTATAGACATGACTGCCGACAGCAACAATGACGGAATCAGCGACTACTACACGGACCTCCTGAACAGCGGTGAGCTTACGATAAACGGCATAGCATGGTGCGCCGGGGTTGTGAGCAATGACAGCGATGACTGGGACGGCGATGGCCTCAAGAACGGTGAAGAGATAAAGATATTCACTATGCCGAATGGGAAGCCCTACGTCCGTATGTACTCGCATCCTCTTCTTGTTGACACAGACGGCGACGGCTACAGCGACTATGAGGAAGTCAGAGAGATGAAGACCTCGCCGCTTAAGCGCAACTTCTTCGCGGGCAAAGAATCCGCCAGCGATTCATCATCCTCATCACTCGCTTCCTCTGGCACATTCATAGCCTCAAGCACCTTCAGCGCTTCGAGCACTTCCATACCTTCCGACGGCGTGAACCTGATAGCAAGGGATTCATTCTTCCCCGCTGAATACGTATCTATGTCAACGCAGGAAAAGCCAGCTTTTAGCTGGAGCAGGGTCAAGCAGACAAAGAAGACGCTCATCGATTACTTCAGCAAGTACGCCACGACTGACCAGACAATGGCACGCAACTCAAATTCGGCGGCAAGGCGGGCAGCTCACCAGAACAGAGCAGACAATATTGCCCTTGTCTCGGATATGATACGCATGTGCAAGAGTGTCCTGTCCCTGGTAACCACTATCGAGGGCGGCGGTGAATACGACTCATTGGGTGCTTCTGACAAGTCCAATATCCGGGAGACCAAAAGCCTGATGCAGTCCATACACGATGCTTTAATACGCGGCAAGCAGAGTGACCTGGAGCACATGAACAGCATCGATTACATGAAGGACATCCTGGATACACCGCAGGCATTCGTGGAGTTGGTCAACGCCATCAACACTCATATAGCCGAAATGAGAGGGATCAAGAACAACTACGAGGATGCGAAAACAAGGCTTCAGACAATGAGCGGGCTCTTGAAGGACGTAACCGATTTGGCGGAGCTCATGGAAAAGATGATCAATTTCGCAGACAAAGCCAATCTGGTGAAACTCCCCTCGCCTCTGGCAAAAGTCTTCAAGGGTGCCTCAGAGTTCTCAGAAAGCAATATAGGCACGGCAATAGGCGGTGCTCTCGAGATCGCTCTTGATGTAGCCAACGCACAGAAAGAGATAGACGAGGTCTACGCGCTCTACGGCCAGATTGAGGAGAACTACGCCGAGTACCTGAAATATATCAGCCTCCTCCGGCACATACAGAGGACTTCGGAACTCGACTATGTGCGCAAGGGAGCTGAGGAAATCGCTGCGATGTTCAACGAGAAGGACAACAAGGTTGACTGGGACGAGTTCGACAAGCGCGTCAAGGACGCTGTGGACAAGACTTTGCCGATGTCAGCCTTCAGAATCATTCTTCACGGGGCAAAGGCAGTGGCAACCGTACAACAGCCATGGCTGAAATACGTCTGGGCGGTCGTCGATTCAGGAAAAGCTCTCTTCGAGATACTTGACCTCACAAAGCGGCCCAAAGCTATCGTTGAGGCGCAGACATACTACGCAGTCCTCAAGAGCAGCCGCGAGCTCATGGCAAACTCGTTCACCAGGAAAGGAGATTGGTATGAGTACAAGGAAAACGGGGAGCAGGCCGGAAAGTATTTCGTCCAGATGGCTCAGGCCAGAATCGTGGGCATGAACAGCGTGATGGAGTACCTTCTGAGCTTCAAGCTGGAGGAAGAGATCGTGAAGTTCATCGGCCTCAAGACTGACAAGGAGAAAATCAGCCGCGACTTCAAGTCAACGATACAAGCTGTGTACCTGCTCATGAAGATATACGCTGAGGACTACACCGATGATGTCTTCGAGCTGTCAGACGGGCTTCCGTTCTACAATGACTACTGGAAATAGCGGGCATTAGTACAGCTACCATTCCCGGTATTGCCCACGCAGTGCCGGGACTTTTTTCGCTTTTATGCGCTCTTACTTTCCCCACAAACTGCTATAATCTTCACAATATTTTCATTGGAGGTAATATTCATGTCGGAAAAACCGCGTGAAACTTTCGCAAGCC
>JAFRSL010000286.1 GCA_017427625.1 Synergistaceae bacterium
ATACGCGGCGTTCATATCGTTCTTTCCTCAGCTTGTGGCCGGGCCAATTGAGAGGACGGGCAACCTTCTTCCGCAGATAAAGGCGGCTCATGATTTCAACTATGAGCAGGCGACTTACGGAATGAAGCTGATGACTTGGGGCTTCTTCAAGAAACTTTGCATTGCTGACGTTGTGGCGGTGTGGTCGGATAGAGTGTTCAATGATGTTTACAGCTACAAGGGATTCGCGCTGGTTCTGGCGATGTTCTTCTTCACGGTGCAGATATACTGCGACTTCTCTGGGTATTCTGACATTGCGAGGGGCTGTTCAAAACTTTTCGGGATTGAGCTGATGGAGAACTTCAAGAGTCCATATTTCTCGGCGAGTATTCGTGAGTTCTGGAGCAGGTGGCATATATCGCTGTCTACGTGGTTCAGGGATTACGTGTATATTCCGTTGGGCGGCAACAGGTGTGGGAAGTTCCGGCGGAATTTGAATCTCATGATTACGTTCATCGTGTCTGGACTGTGGCATGGGGCTAACTGGACGTTTATTGCGTGGGGTGCTGTTCATGGGGGCGCGCAGGTTGTGGAGAATGCGATTGTGCCGAAGGGGTATCAGCCGAAAGGAATTGCGCGGGCGGTGAGGGTATGTGTTACGTTTGTGTTTGTGATGATGGCGTGGGTGTTCTTCAGGGCAAATAGTATCAGTGAGGCATTCTACGCTCTTGGAAATATCTTCACGGGAATTGCTGATGTACGCAAATATGTGGCAGATAACGGCTATCGAGTATTTGATATATTTCACGTGCTGATAAAGTTTTCGCGTTTCTGAGTATTCTTGCGCTGTGTTTGTGGGACTGGGCATCGCTGAAACGGGACGTTATTATAAGCGTAACACTGAAGAAGTCATCTGTTCTGCGTTATGCGTTCTACTTCGTACTGCTGACGGCTCTTCTCGTTATGCGAGCTATCGACACAACGGACTTCGTATATTTCCAGTTTTAGGAGGTGATAACAATGAAAAAATTTTTGCTGAAAGTCTCAATCTTCGCGGTCTATGCTGTTCTCATGAGCGTGATAATTCCAATTTTGGTTGACCCCTTCAATGTATTTCATGCTGAACACATAAGAGCCAATGGTATTGAACCTAATAAACATTACATCAAAATGAAATATATTCTGGCCAATCCTAAAAAGTTTGATAGCTTCATCTTTGGCTCATCAAGGGTAGGCAGCATACATACGGATAAAATTGCGAATGAAAGATGCTACAATATGACATATTCAGCTGGACTTCCGGGTCATCACTTGAGCAATATAAAAACATTCCTAAAGAATGGCATATGCCCTAAGAAATTATATATAGGACTTGATTCGTTGTCGTTCACATGTAGTTATGAGGCACAGGAGAATGAACCCCTTCGTTGTCCGTATGAATATCTTGTTGATGATACATGGTACTTCTTGAAACTCTACCTTAATCCGGCAATGGTACTGAGAGCCATATGGGTCATATTAAGTGGTTCATCGAGTAGGATAGATGTTGATGTATTTTATAAATATGGGTACAACGTATCTACTACTACTGAGCGTAAATATGATTGGAGCAAAGCTGAACCTTCAGTTGGAAACAAAGTAGACATCGACAAAGCACTGGAATTTATCCGTGAGACTGCCGACATCTGCCGGGATAATGGCATTGAACTAATCCTGTTCACGAATCCAATGCACCGTATAACATACATGGCTTCGGTTAAGGACAAAGATTATTTCAAATTCCTTGAAGGTCTAGCGGAAATCTCTGAGTTCTGGAACTTCAGCAGTCTCAATGATGTTACCATCAATAACGCTAATTACCGTGAACCTAGCCATTACCGTGCACATGTAGGCGACCTCATCATTGATATAATGTGCAACGGCAAATCATACCCAGAACTTCAGCGTCAAGGCTTCGGCGTGAAAGTAACACGTGAAAACATCAGGGATTTCATAGATATATTGAGGAGACAATACGAAGAATTGCGCCAGTAAACAAAAATCCCCCGTACCCGAAACGGCGCGGGGGCAAAATCTTATACTGCCTCTAAGTCTCTGCTTGCAACAATATCCGCGTCAGTCCCACAAACATTGTGAATCAGAATCTGCCCAATCTTCACGGGTGCCTCAACCTCAAGCTCCGCAACTGCTTTCGTGATTTCAAAGAGTTTCCCCTTTGGCGCGGGGGTCTTGCTTCTCACGGGGCAAACAGGCAGCTTCCCGCCCTTAACCCTGACCGTTGACGCGAAAACTCGGCGGGGATCTTTAACTTCCGACTTCGCATAGCTCGCACCGCGCGGGCACGTGTTGCCCTCAACCTTCGAGACCTCGCCCGAATCGTCAAGCGTTACAGTCAATCCGCAACCCAGCGGGCACGATACGCAGATGAACTTTCTTTCTTCGCTCATAATCTCACCTTCTTAAACTGGCTGAATGTCGATTGTTATGCTGCTGATATTGGGATTTGCCTTCACCTTTTCGGCCTTAATCCTGACCTCGTTCATCTCGCCCGGACGCGCGTACCTCAGACGCTGTGAGTAGATCTCCTCACCGTCAGCAGAAGCAAAGACCTTGCAAGCCTGCTCAATAGGGTGAGTTACCCTCATGAAGATCGTCGAATCAGCCTCGCCCGTAACGAATTGCGGTGAATACAGCCTGACATTCTCTCCGCCCTTGACGGGGATTCGTTTTGCGTCGGCGGGAATTTTGCCCATTGCGAACTTTGCGGCGTTTGCTCCGGCAATCAGCCCCTCATCGCTCACGTTGTCGACAAGGTCATAGACGATTACGACGTTTCCTGCGGCGAATATTGCGGGGTTGCTCGTCTGCAAGAGGTCATTAACGACAGGCCCGCCAGTTACAGGGTGAATGTCGACACCTGCCATTCGTGAAAGCTCGTTCTCAGGGATAAGCCCGATTGCAAGAAGAAGCGTATCGCACTCAACGTAGCGTTCAGTCCCTTTGATGGGTGTCATGTGGTCGTCAACCTCTGCGACTGTTACCCCTTCGAGCCTATCCTGACCATGAATTTTTGTTACGGTCGTCCTAAGATGGAACGGTATACCGTAGTCGTCCAAGCACTGAGCAATGTTGCGTCTCAATCCGCCCGGCCATGACATGACTTCGTAAACGCCCTCGACTTCCGCGCCCTCCCAAATCATTCGGCGTGCCATAATCAGCCCTATGTCGCCCGAACCGAGAATCACAGCGCGTTTTCCCGGCATGTAACCTTCCATGTTCACGAAGCGTTGAGCTGTTCCGGCGGTGTAGATGCCTGCGGGACGTGCGCCCGGAATCCTTATCGCACCGAGTGGACGCTCACGGCAGCCCATTGTGAGGACTATTGATGACGGGTTGAGAGCCTCGATTCCGCGCTCCTTGTTCATCGTCCAGACTGTTACCCCCTCGCCATGAATGGCCCTCTCCCCCTTGACATGGGGCGTTTTTGCCTCTCCTGCGAAGGGGAGGTGTCCTGAAAGGACGGAGGGGTCGTTAGAAGTATCTATCTGGAATACCATCGTGTTCGTGCGAAATTCAACGCCTGCTTCATGTGCCTGCTGAATGAACCTGTGCATGTACTCAGGCCCGGTAAGCTCCTCTTTGAAAGTACGAAGACCGAAGCCCGGGTGAATGCACTGTTGAAGGATACCGCCCAAATCCCAGTCGCGTTCAAGGACGACAACCTTCTCCGCCCCTTCACGACGTGCGCCTATTCCTGCCGCGACACCTGCCGGCCCAGCTCCGATGATTAAAACGTCAATTCTCTCACTCATTCCGACAACGCCCCTTTCAGCAGAAATTCCTTCGTCTTTCCGACAAGAAGCCTCGACTCCCCGCCGTGCCTCGTGATTTCGTCAAGAGGAATGCCAAGCTCACGCGACAATATTTCGGCAACTCTTGGACAGCAGAAGCCCCCCTGACATCTTCCAGTTCCCGCCCTCGTCATCATCTTTACAGCTGAGACTGTCCTCGCTCCACGCCGGATTGCCTCTATAACTTGGCCTTCCGTTACGGTCTCGCATCGGCAAACGATCTGAGCGTATGCCGGGTCATTCTGGGCGAGGGATTTCCTTTCGTCCATGTCAAGATATAGGAAGCGGGGAATGTTTCTGCGTTCTGGAATGAATTTCTCGTTTGGCGCGAGTGTTACGATGTCGGCAAGCTCTGACTTCAGCATCTCGGCGACATACTCCGCGATTGCTGGTGCTGACGTGAAGCCCGGCGACTTTATTCCCGCAACGTTCACGAAACCGCGAGGAGTTTTCAGCGTTGAAATCTCGAAATCGCCCGACTCCGTGTTGGCTCTAACGCCCGCGAATGTCGTGATGTTCATGTTGACCGGGAAATTCGGGACAAGTCTTCGCGCACCTTTGAGGACTTCGGCGAGACCTTCGGGAGTTGTTGAACGGTCTTCGGGGTCTTCCTGCTCCGTCGCTGTAGGGCCGGCCATGAGGTTGCCTTCAGCAGTCCGCAAAACCGTAACGCCCTTTCCAGCCTTTGACGGGCAAGAGAATAGGAAGCTGGTAATCGTTCCTCCTGTCGCCCGATCAAGAAGGAAATACTCTCCCTTTGTCGGAATAATCCTGAATGACTTATCGCCCGCCCATGAAGCTATTTCGCCCGAATGAACTCCGCCCGCGTTAATCACGACTGGCGCAAGGAAGTCGCCCTTATTCGTTGAAACTCCGCGAACGTTGCCCTTGTCGTCAAGAAGAAGCCCAGTCGCAACAGTCTCAAGGAACAATTCAGCACCGTTGATTTTCGCGCTCTCTATCATCGCGTTCACGGCCTCGAAGTTGTTGATGATGCCTGCTTCAGGAGACCACAAAGCCGCAACGATGTCAGGTGAAACGTTAGGCTCTTTCTCGCGCATCTTGTCGCCCGAAACTATCTCAACTCCCGGCGAACCGTTGGCCTTTCCCTGTTCGAGCAATAACTCAAGGTGCTTGACCTCGTCGTCGTTGAAAGCGCAGACGTAAGATCCACATTCGTCGAGGTGAACGTCGAGTACGTCCTTCAGCTTGTGCCACATCTTATTTCCGGGAACACAGAATTTCGATTTCATTGTGCCAGGCTTGTCGTCAAATCCTCCGTGAATCATGGAGCTGTTCGCACGCGACGCACCCGCAGGAAGTTCGCTAGCCTTGTCGATTACGGCAATTCGCAGCTTGTACTTCGAGAGTTCACGCGCTATTGATGCTCCAGTAATCCCTGAACCTATTATCACAATATCATAGTTCATGAAAAATTTTTCCCCCCTCATTAAATAAAATCTCCCCCTGCAAATCAATCACAGAGGGAGAATATTTCGTTTCTGATCGTTACCGTTTAAGGGTATTGATGATTGCTTCCGCTTCCGCCTCTGCGTTCTCGCCGTCAAGCCAGAACACGATGAACACATATTCTTTCTCGTCCTCAAGAATGTAGTTGAGGGTGCTGTATTCTTGTCCGTCGCTCTCGTCTGTTGAACGATAAACCGCGGCATTCACACCGTTGATGGTCTTGCTGGCGGCTTTTTTCCCGGCGAAAAACTTCACGAACTCCCCGAAATCATCTTCCTTCGGGAACTCGTACACGTCAAAGTCAAGCAGGGTCTCATCACTCTTGTAGTATGCAGTCTGCCCTTCAGCTATGTCATCGCTGGTAACTTTGCCGTTCACGAAGCTGTCGGGTATCTTCATGGTGAGAGTACCGAACTTCACTTCACGGGCTGAAGCCGAACCTGCAACCAGCATCACGGCCAGGACAGCCGCAAGAATTTTCCTGCCCATTAGTCTGTCCAACCGCGCGACTTCTCGATTGCTTTCTTCCAGCCTGCATAGGC
>JAFRSL010000287.1 GCA_017427625.1 Synergistaceae bacterium
CCATCACGCAGTACAGCCTGATCCCCGATTACCGTGAACATGAAGCGTATCATTCCCGTCAGCGTCCGCCATATTGACGTTCCGAGAAGCGAAATCGCAAGGAGTGCCGTGATTATCGCCGCCGCAGCATTGATGTCTTTGCTTACACAGACGCGGCCTTCCTCGCGGACTTTCTCGCGTTTATGTGGTGTTGCTTCCTCTGTACGTTCCTCAGCCATTCAACGGCCTCCACATTCTCAGGACACTTAGCGCGAACTCAATCCAGTGTTCAAAATTGTTGTAGATTAAATCCATCATCAATGGGATCACAGCGGCAAGCACCATGAAGCCAAGCATAACTTTCACGGGAAGTCCCACGACAAATATATTCATCTGCGGAACAGTCCTCGCCAAAAATCCGAGCCCAACGTCCGACAGCACGAGCGCGCAGTAAAACGGTATAACCATTCTCATCGCAAGTACGAATAATGACTGTAGCCATGTCCCTAATTGAAGGTCTCCTGAAGGGAATAACGAAATTTGTCCGGGCGGTACGAGTTTCAGCGTCTCGACAAGTGCCTGTATCATGAGCAAATGGCCGTTCCAGCGGAAATAGAACCACATTGCCACAAAGAAATTTAGCTGACCGAGTATTGATGTCTCACTCTGAGTTGAAGGGTCCATTACCTGAGCCATCGAGAAGCCTATTGTCGTTCCAGTCTGTTCGCCCGCAACTCGGAGCGCATAGAGCGGAAGTGCCGAAATGAATCCCAGCGCGACACCAATCAGCAATTCACGAATGCAAACGGCGGCGATGAATATTACCTCGTCGAAATATATCATCGGTATCTCTTCGGTCTTAATGATCCCGACGGAGCAGACCGTCAGCATCACAACGAAAAGATACCTGAAGGGTGTGGGCGGCATTGTTGATGTGAAAATCGGCGAGCTGAATACAAGTCCTATATAACGCAGGTGAAGGAGCATGTATACCGCCAATAATTGAGAGGGTAATTCGAGGCCGCGCATTTAGGGGTGATTGAGTCAGTTGATGAAGCGTTCTAGCTGTCCTAAGATTTCGCGCGTCATTACGAGCATTCTCTGCCCTATCCACGGGGACAGTAACACTATGCAAAGGAACACCGCCAAAATCTTTGGAATGAATATCAATGTCTGTTCCTGAATTGATGTCGCTGTCTGCAAAATTCCGATGAAAAGTCCGATTATCATTGCCACGAGAAGAATTGGCAATGTAACGCTAATCATCGTCCATATTGCGCCGGTCATAATATCAGGGAGGCTCAAAGTTGTAGCGTTCATAAATTTTCACCCTTTCTTACGGGACGTTCGTAAAGCTCTTCAGCACGCTCATAACAACGAGATTCCAGCCGTCGGCCATGACGAAAAGAAGCAGCTTGAATGGCAGCGAGATCATCATCGGCGGTAACATCATCATTCCCATTGCAAGCAAGACGCTCGACACAACCATGTCAACCACAAGGAACGGAATGTATATGACCACGCCCATTTGGAACGCCGTCTTCATCTCACTCAACATGAAAGCCGGGATTAGTATTCTCGTTGGGACTTCGGACTCGTTCGCGGGGCGGTCTGCACCTGCCATCGAGATTATGAGCGACAATTCCTCCTGCCTAGTGTAGCGGAACATGAAAGTCCTAACTGGTTCTATCGACCTGTCCCAAGCCTGCTGTGCCGTAATGTTGCCGGAAAGATAAGGGTTGAGACCGTTCTCGTAGACCTGCGTCCAAGTCGGATACATCGTGAACATCGTCAGGAATAGCGAGAGTCCCGCTATGACCTGCTGGGGCGGAGACTGCTGGAGTCCTATTGCGCGCTGAACGAAGCCGATTACGATTATGATTCGTGTGAAGCTCGTTACCATCAACAATATTGCGGGAACGAGGCTCAACACCGTCATCAATGCGAGTATCTGAAGCGTCAGTGCGACATCACGGGGTGAATCGGCCTGACCCAGTCCGAGCGTTATTGAAGGAAGCGGAATAGTCCCGGAAAGTTCGGGAGCGCGCGGAGGATTCAGGACTGCTCCTTGAGATACGCCGTGAAGAATCAGCAACATCAATATCATCACGGGCGCAAGGATTCTAACTGCCCGCTTGAGACTGTGATTTACTCCATTCCTCATAGCTCCATCTCCCCATAAGGCTCGAACCGTGAGGCCCCGTAACGAACGCGATTACGTCAGGCCCGCAGCGTATGACTAAAAATATATCCCTGGCACTCAAGCGCAGGGACGTGATAATTTCGACGTTACATGAACCTTTTGCACTGGGGTTGTTCTTCCTGACGTATTTCACGAGGACGAACGCGCATAAGGCCATGAATATCAGCGCGAGGACAGCCCGTATTAAGTAGGCTGAGAGGCTTGCTTCCTGTACTATGAGAGCACCTTTGTGATTGCTTCGATTACTCGCTCAGGCTGGAACGGCTTGACGATGAAGTCGTTTGCTCCCGCCTGAATTGCCTCTATGACCATTGGCTGCTGACCCATTGCCGAGACCATTACGATCTTGACGCTGGGGTCTAACGCCTTGATTGCCTTCACCGCATCGATACCGTTCATTTCCGGCATTGTTATATCCATTGTGATGATGTCGGGCTTGTATTTCTGGAAGGCCGCAACTCCTGCCTTTCCGTTCTCTGCTTCTGCTACAACCTCGAAATCATTTTTCGTCAGAATGTCCTTCAGCATCATTCTCATGAATGCCGCGTCATCGACTATCAAAACTTTTTTGCCCATTCTAAAACTCTCCCTCAATGATGAAAATTGTGTTGCTGGAAAATTTTGCTTGAATTATAACACGAAACAGCCTAATTTCTATGAGGCTGCCTTTGCTGCTCCGCCCGGTATGATGTCAGTTATACGAACTCCGAAATTCTCATCAATAACGACAACTTCACCGTGCGCGATCAGTTTCCCGTTCACGAGAATGTCAACAGGCTCACCGGCCATCTTGTCGAGTTCAACAACTGCTCCTGCCGTCAAAGCAAGAATCTCCGAGACGCTCTTCCTTGCCTTTCCCAATTCAACCGTAACACGGACAGGAATATCCGCGATGAGGTCAATCGGGCTTGGTGCGCCGCCGCCTCCGCCTCCTCCCAGTGGCTGAAATGCCGCCGGCCTAACGTCAACCGCAGGGCCTGCGTTCTGTCTACCTCCGCTCATATTTCCGCCTCCTATGGGGTTATTGTTCGATGCCTGAGCCTGTGGCTGTTTCCCTTCGAGGGCATCACGCATAAACCCCGCAATGTCCAAAGCGTTGTCGAGCGTCAAGCATGTCCAGATGTTAAACGGTTTCAGTCCGTCAATCACTACATTAACGGGACTGCACCAAATCTTTTTGTCAGCAGGTTCAAGAGACAAAGCCCGCCAGTCGTCCTCGCCGAGCGCTGAAGTCGTGTTCTCCGGCATCAGCCTCTTTCCGGCAAGAAGCCCCGCTAGGCTCGTGAATGCGGAACCAACAACCTGACTCAATCCTTCCTGAGCAGCGTTCCAGTATAAATCGCTCGGTTCGGGAATGTCTCCGCCTCCTCCGCCCATCATAAGGTCAGCGAGGGTTAACGCACCCTTCTGGTCGACAACAAGCGCAAGAGGACGGTCATCAAGCCCCCCGAACGTTGTCGAGAATAGGAACGGAAGCTCCGAAAATTTCCCGCTGAAATCCGCCTGCGTCATGACTTCGGGATTTCCCACGCTGGTGGTAACGTTCTTCCCCGCAAGCATGTTGATGACGCTGTTCTCGGAATTTGCGAATGTGTCAGCCACTTTTGCGAGCTGTTCAGCGTCAGCGTCCGAAATCTCGTCAACGTCCCCAAAATCTCCTCCGCCTGAAAGAAGGGCGTTAATCTCATCGGGACTCAGTAAATCATCAGGCATTATTATTCTCTCCTTTCATGCAGTATCTATTTCTTCTCGTCAGTGCTTTCAGGGACGACTTCAGGAAGCTCATTCGTGAGTACCTTCGTGAGTTCGACCGCCATATGACCGTTGAGAGTTCCGGGCCTTGCC
>JAFRSL010000288.1 GCA_017427625.1 Synergistaceae bacterium
CTTACGTTCCGGCTTTAGAACTTCGCGGGGGCGAGTGCGAATGTAGGTTTTTAGCGACGGGATTCGTCCCGCCAAAATCAGCTCGGCTTTAAGGAATGCTGCCCTGTGTCCTGCGAGGCTTCTTGCTGAAAGGTTGAGAGTGTAGGGGATTACGTATGCGGGGCTTGCCTCGTCCTCAACGATGATTTTCTGCGGCATAAATGGTGCGAATACTCCTCCTGGCGGTGCGACGACTATTCTGATTTTGCCTGAGTGAATCGCTTTCCATGCCTCCCAGAGCTTTGGGCTTTCTGACGGCCACAATATTGCTTGAGACTTCAGGGCTTCGGGAAGGGGCATGAAGAATGATTTTGCCTCGTCCTTCTTTGGAAAGAGAATGAGAGTACGAAGGTCTGAATCCAGTTCGTCAACAAAAAAATTAACCCGCTCGCTGTCAAACGGGTTAAAGAAATTTCGCTCGGTGAATCTTGTTGATGGCATCTCATGTTCGGGAGGAGGATTGACCTTTTCGCCCGTGTAAAACGCCGAAGGAAAAGCAGCCCTCAACGCTGTACTCATTCCGCACATGCTGACCCTCGATGACCACACGGCCAAGTCCCAAATATCCGCGCCGATTATGGGTACGTCATCAATCACTCCTTCGATGGGCTTGACCTTTACATGAAGCGGGAGTTTTGCCTCAGATTGACCGAGCACAAAGCCCGTGTATTTCTTCCTCACAACCTCGACGATCACCCTTGTGCCTGCCTGAAGCTCAGTGTCGGCCTCGTATGTGAGTGAGTCGATGCCAACTTCGGGAACGGAAACGTCAACCAGCAATTAGCTCGCTCCAAATGTCGAACGCAATATCTTCCTTCAGCCCCGAAAATACTCTCTCCTCACCGTCGCGGGGAATTAGCCTTAGGGTGTTTGTGTCCGTCGCAAACCCTGAGCCTTTGCCTGTAACGTCATTGGCGAGAATGTAGTCGAGATTCTTCCGTGCTAACTTCTCGCGGGCGTTCACTGTGATGTTGTCGGTCTCAGCGGCAAATCCTACAAGCACCTGGCCATCACGCTTTAGCCTTCCTGCCTCTGCGGAAATGTCGGGGTTCTGTACGAGTTCGAGGGTCAATGTGTCCTTACCTTCACGCTTCAGCTTTCGCGGGGCAATCTCTTTCACCCTGTAATCACCGACAGCGGCAGCCTTAACCACGAAATCAGCCCACGAAAGATTCTCCCTCACGGCCTCAAGCATATCGCGCGCCGACTTAACGTGAACGACCTCAATCCCGTAAGCGTCAACGTCAACAGGCCCTGCGACAATCTTGACGTCCGCGCCTCTGTACCACGCTGAACGAGCCATAGCCGCGCCCATCTTTCCGGTTGAAGGGTTGGAGATGTACCGCACTGGATCAATGTACTCATGTGTCGGCCCGGCGGTAACGAGGACATTCTTCCCGGCCATGTCGTTTGGTGCTAGTGCCCGGAAAATCTCGTGCATAATCTCGTTAGGCTCAGGCATTCTTCCGCGCCCCGAATCTCCGCAGGCCAAAGCTCCCGACGATGGCTCAACGACTCTCACTCCCCGCGATTTCAGAGTTTCGATGTTTGACTGAGTTGCTGGGTTAGCGTACATGTTCTCATTCATCGCCGGAAATACGAGGACGGGGCATGTTGAGGCTACGACTGCTGACGTCAGGAGATTGTCGGCGAGGCCATGCGCGATTTTTGCGAGAGTGTTGGCGGTGCAGGGCGCAATGACCATAACCTCAGCCCACTGGGACAGCTTGATGTGAGGTATCCTTCCGTCAAAATCATCATCGCCCCAAACTTTCCGGCCTGAAAGAGTCTCAAGCGTCATCGGTGCGACGAAATTCTTTGCCGACTCGGTG
The DNA here is from genome assembly GCA_017427625.1 of Synergistaceae bacterium. Classification (GTDB taxonomy): domain Bacteria; phylum Synergistota; class Synergistia; order Synergistales; family Aminobacteriaceae; genus JAFUXM01. The sequence continues at coordinate 1,872 of JAFRSL010000288.1, forward strand.
AGAATGATCTCGGTCTCACAGTCAGCCTTGCGGATTAGGCGAACCAACGCGGGAATCTTGTAGGCCGCAATTCCTCCCGTTATTCCGAGCAAGATTCTGCGGCCATTCTTCCAGTTACTCATTTACTGCCTTTGATGCCTCTGCGGTGATGGGGCTTCTGTTTTCCTCAATCTCAAGAAGTACGTTCGAGATGTAACGTTCGTTTGCGGGGCGTGTTTTGTCGAACGCTGCCTCCTCACTTTCGCGCCGGGCTTCTGCTGCAACTTTCGCGGTAATCTCGTACTTGTTGTCAGTTCCGCACTTTTCAGCGAGCCACTCTAAATCGTAGAACTTCATGTGAAATCTGCCTCCTTTGAGTTTTCGGGGGATATTTTACCAAAGTCATAGAAAATCCGCGCGAATGTCGTTTTCCCTTCGTGAAGTGTCGTTCAAGCCTCTTGGATTTCGTTTCACATCTGGAATAATTATTCGCCGTGAAATTTCTATAGGAGGCATTTTTGTGAACACTAAGAACCTCATAGTCTCGAAATTCGGAGGAAGCATCACCTCATCTGCTGACGGTGTGAAGAGAGCCGCAGAAATAATCAGAGCCAACCCTTCGCGCCGTTACGTCATCGCTTCAGCACCCGGCACAAGCCCCAATGAAACGGGAGTAACCGACATTCTCTTCATGTGCCACTCTTCCCAAAAATCCGAAGACCGCCGTGAAATGCTCGCAAAAATCTCGGAGCGTTACCGAAAAATCATTGACGGTCTCGGAATGAAGTTCGACATTGACGCTGAGATCAACGCTCTCAATGACGACTTGGACGCTGGCAAAGGGCTTGATTACATTGGAAGCCGCGGCGAGTACATCTTGGGGAAAATTCTCGCGGAGTTTCTGAGGTGGCCATTCGTTGACGCTGAAGGGATAATCTTCTTCAACGATGACGGAACTCTCGACGAGGAAAAGACATTCCGAACAGCAGGCTCGATTCTCAGGACTCTAAATCACGCGGTAATACCCGGATTCTATGGCTCAATGCCCAACGGAAGTGTCAAGACCTTCGGGCGGGGTGACGGAGATTCATCGGGAGCAATAGTTGCGAGGGCGGTTGGTGCTGACCTTTTCGAGAAATGGAGCGAGACCGTTAAGATTTACGGTGCTGACCCGGCCATCATTCCAGAAGCTGAACTCGTAAGGAACATAACCTACGATGAGGCCGTCGAACTAAACTATGTCGGTCTCAACATAATCAGGGACAGCGTGATCTTCATGATGAAGGACGCAGGGATTCCGATAAGAGTCAGCAGCCTCAAAGATTACGAGGGAACGCTAATCACCGCGCACCTCCCCGAAAAGAATCACCGCAGTGTTTCAGCATGTATTGCAGGACGGAGAAATTTCAACGTTCTCCACATCGATAAATACGGCCTCAACAAGATGCACGGCTTCGGCGAAAAACTTTTCGGGATATTCGCAAAACACGGCGTTGCATGTGAGCATTGCCTCTCTGGAATTTACAAGATGTCCATAGTCATAAAGACACCGCTCTTCGACATAAGGCGGGCTGAAGTCCTTGATGATGTGAGGCGGGAAATTGAACCTGATTCTATGACGGTTGAGGGAGGATTGTCGCTCATTGCCATCGTGGGC
>JAFRSL010000289.1 GCA_017427625.1 Synergistaceae bacterium
AGTGCTTTGAGACTAGACTTTATTCCCGATATTACTGACTGCTTCATCTGGGATGAGATATACTGCAAGTCATGCGTTATGGGGTTTTTGTCTTTATTCAAGCCGTGAACCGTTACTATCTTTGTATCGTGTTCGCTGATGTCATGGTCGTTCATGAAAGTCAAAGCATCATTGTACAACCATTTCGCTTCCACAAAGAGCATTTTTAAGTGTTCCTTTTGGGCTTCATTGAGGTGAGAGAAGTCGATTTTCACTCGGTATACGCGACAAATCTGAGACTTTCGTTTTTCTCTTGTCTGTTTACTCTTTTCACGTATTCGGTTATTTTTCTCCAATCTCTCTGCTTCTATCATATTCAACACAAAATATATTATACTATACAGTGCAATTTATCTCACACCTAAAGAGGTGGGAGTCTTCTTGCAAGTTATGATAAACATTAAGCAAAGGAATTTAGGCGATTATGATCTCACATGAGGAATACGAAAACTACGTTTCAATTCTGCACGGTGAATTAGTACCCGCAATGGGCTGTACAGAACCAATCGCAATAGCCTACGCATCAGCAAAAGCTCGCGAGGTATTAGGCGAAGATGTCAGGCATATTCACGTGTCATGTTCCGGCAACATCGTCAAGAACGTCAAGGGTGTAATCGTCCCGAACTCAGGAGGTCAGAAAGGCATTGAGGCCGCCGCAATTCTCGGAGCAGTAGGGGGAGATACTTCCCGTGAGCTTGAAGTGATCTCATCGACCACTGAGGCAGCGAGGGCGTTGACCCGGAAGCTCGTCCGCGAAAATCTCTGTGATGTCTCACTCGCTGAGGACGTTCCGAATCTCTACATTGAGGTTACGGCGGAAGGCGAGTCCCACACATCAACCGTGAAAATCGAGAACTCTCACACCAATATCACCCTCATAAAGCGCGACGGCCAGACAATCCTTGAGCGTTCGCCCGAAAATTTAAGCGTCAAAGAAGAGGGCACGTCAGGCGACAAGAGCATGATGACATTGCGGGGGATTATAGATTTTGCTGACACTCTGGAGATTTCGGACGTTGAGGAAATTTTCGACCGACAGACGGAGTACAACGTTAGAATTTCGCAGGAGGGCCTCGACAACAAATGGGGCGCGTGTATCGGGAAGACCATGATTGAGACTTGGGGCGACGATGTCAGGACTTGCGCATGTGCAAGAGCTGCTGCCGGAAGCGACGCAAGAATGAGCGGCTGTCCTCTACCCGTAATCATAAACTCAGGAAGCGGGAATCAGGGAATAACAGTAACCCTTCCCGTTGTCGAATACGCTGAAAGATGGCGGATTTCGCGCGCGAAAATGTATCGTGCTTTGGCCGTGAGCAACCTTGTCTCGGTCTACATTAAGCACTACATAGGATCGCTGTCTGCGTTTTGCGGTGCTGTCAGCGCGGCTTCAGGGGCTGGAGCGGCAATAACGTACATGGCCGGAGGAAATTACACGGCAATAGGACGGACAATCACGAACACACTCGCTAACGTCGGCGGAATTGTCTGCGACGGTGCAAAACCCAGCTGTGCCGCAAAGATTGCCTCGTCAGTCCACGCCGCTATACTCGCTCACCATATGAGCATGAATGATGACGAGTTCAGGGGCGGTGAAGGATTTGTTGAGGACGATGTTGAGGAGACGATAAAGAACATGGGCTACATCGGCAAAATAGGAATGAAGGAAACTGACCGCGAGATTCTAAACGTCATGACGGATATGGTAGATGTTGACTCTTGCCTGTGAAAAAACTCCCCCGCCAAATTCAAGACGGGGGAAAGTGATTCTATGCGCTGAGTGAGAGCAAGTTCCTGTAGATCGGGTACGGCCAAATGTCGGCGGCAATAGTGAGTTCAGCGGCATCACATTTCGCCCTGATTTCGTCCATGAGAGGAATGATTGTCCCTGTGAGGAAGTCGCTTCGTTCTCTTGCGTCCATTCCTGAGAGTCTTCCCTTCAATTCGTACAGCGAGTTTGCGTCCTTTATGAGAGCGTTCTTTGCGCGTCCCAATCCTCCGACGTAATCCCTCCACGGGGTCATGTCGCCGAAGTCAACGTCCTCAAAGTAGAGCATCGAGTTACGTTCCAACGTGAGCTGCTTCGAGATTGCAGGAAGTACGCCCTCCCACAGCATATCGTAGAGCACCGCCGCTTCAACCTCAAGTCCCGTCGCAAAGCTCTCCATTCGTATGGCTCTCAGGTTCTCAAGCTCATGTGCCCTGTAAACTCCTAGAGCCTCAAGCATTTTCTTGTTCTCAGGTTTGAGAAGGAGGTCTATCCTGTCCGGCATTGTCTCAGCTTCAACAAGCCCTCTCCTCTTTGCCTCGTCGTGCCACTCGTGTGAGTAAGCGTCGCCCTCGAAGAGTACGCTGCTTCCCATTCTGAAGGCCTCACGAGCTGCCTCAAGTGCCGCGTCGATTGGGTCTTTGCCCTCTGAAATCTTGGCCTCAACCATTCCCGTAACCTGCTCAATTCCCCATGCCCACAAGCTCGCAAACATCGTAACGGGAAGTGCAATGCTCTGCGATGATCCTGGTGCGCGGAACTCGAACTTGTCCCCAGTGAACGCGACGGGTGATGTCCTGTTTCTGTCGCTGTCGAACGGTATTATGTCGGGCAACTTCGCAAGCCCCAAATCCATTATGCCCTTCTCCGGCAATGATACGTCGGAATTGTCGAGCCTTCGGATTAAGTCAGTGAGTGCAGAGCCGAGATATACGCTTATTATTGACGGAGGCGCTTCATGTCCGCCGAGCCTGAATAAGTTTCCCGACGTTGCTATCGAGAACTGAAGGAGGCTGTGGAATTTCGACACTCCAAGAATGACCGCCGACAGGAACGCTAGGAACACTACGTTTCGCCTGTGAGAGTTTGAGGGCTTGAGGAGGTTTCGGCCTTCGCTGTCAACGAGTGAGATGTTGGTGTGCTTCCCTGAACCGTTCATTCCGGCAAAAGGCTTCTCGTGGAAAAGCAGCCTCAATTCGTGCTGACGTGCTAACTTCCTCATCGTCTCCATTAGAATCTGGTTCTGGTCGCAGGCCCTGTTAGCGTCGGAGTAGAGGTGTGCAAATTCAAATTGGCATCGTGCTACCTCATTATGTCTCGCAAGAACTGACACGCCCAATCTCGCCAAGTCGCGTTCAACGTCTTCCATGTAACGAAGCACCCTGTTGTGAATCGCGCCCATGTAATGATGATCGAGCTTCTGATCCTTTGCGGGCTGTGCGCCGATTAGCGTCCTTCCGCAGAATCGAATATCGGGCCTTAACTGTGCGCGTGGTCTGTCGAGGAGGAAATATTCTTGCTCTGCCCCCACAGTCATTTTCACGAAGCGAATCCCTCTCTGCCCAAGTGTCCTGAGAAGCCTGAATGCTCGTCCTTCAACGGCATCAAGTGCGCGTAACAATGGCGTCTTCAGGTCCAAAGGAGTCCCGTCATATGATAGGAAGACTGATGGAATGAAGAGAGTTCCGCCTTTGGGAGTTTTGACGATGAAAGCGGGGCTTGAGATGTCCCATGCCGAATATCCGCGAGCCTCGAATGTTGAGCGTGTTCCTGCCGACGGGAAGCTCGAAGCGTCCGGCTCACCCTGTGCCAAGTGCTTGCCTCTGAAAACTTCGATGGGGTTTCCTTCTGTGTCTGACATTGTGAACGCGAGGTGCTTTTCCGCAGTTAGTTCGGTCTGAGGCTGGAACCAGTGCGACCAATGTGTTGCGCCCTTCGAGATTGCCCAATCCTTCATTGCAGTTGCCACAATATCAGCGGCTTCTGCGGATAAATGCTGCCTCCCCTCCATGGCGTCAATGACCTGAGCGTAAATATCGGGGTTAAGTTTCTCGCGCATTACACGCCTGTCGAAAAGCATTGAACCGAATATCTCATGTACGGTCTTGTATTCTTTTTCCGGCATTATGAATATCTCCTTTCATGATTAAGCAAGAAATTACACATAAAACATGCTTAATATTGAGATATTCTAGCTTAATAGTATGAGTGTGTCAATTTTTGCGGGAATGCAAGAGTGCAGAATCAAGATATGCCATTAAGTTTGACAGGGGACGATTTATGTCCTCAGGCAATGTATCACCAACCATCTCCATGTACTGCTTAACCCTCGCTTCGTCAGCAATAATCTTACGTACCATTTTCTTCCGGGCAGCCTTCTTTTCTGGCCCTTTTGCGTAAACTATCTTAACCGCAAAATCACCGTCAGCCTTATATCCAAGCCTCTCAAGCGCACGGAGTATTGTCCCCTTCATGTTCGATAGCATTCCACGCGTCGTGTCGTCAGTAACCTCAACTGTAAGCTCATTAACCCCAAGAACAGCCGGCCATGACTTCCTAGCGATCGCCGGCATCCTCACGACCATACCCCATGAACGTCTCAGCCTCTCCAAAATCTCAACCCTCCTCGCAGCTTCTGGAAACCATTTCCGAGCATCTATGATGATTCCGTCGTTCTCATTCATTCAGCCTTCCTCCGTTCGTTCCGCGAAAGTATAACCGAGATTAGCTGAACATCAACAGGCGTTACCCCCGAAATCCTCAGCGCATGTCCCAGAGACTCCGGCCTGTAACGCTTGAGCTTCTGTAGGCTCTCTGCACGCAACCCCTTCACGCTGTCGTAATCGAAGTCATCAGGAATTTTCGCGCCGTCAAGGTTCTTCATTCGTCCGGCGACTCTTGCCTCACGTTCAAGATACCCCGTGTAACGCAATTCCGTCTCAACATGCGAAATTTCCTCGCGCGTCAGCTTCAACGGCGAAGGCGACATCATGGCCGCAAGCTCATAAGTTACGCCCCTGTGCTTAAGGTACTCGGCGAGCGTCATTGTCTCGGTCAAATTCTCAGCGTCATATTCAGCGCAAAGCCTCTCCGTTTCTTCAGACGGTGAAATTTTCGTTGACTTCAAGCGCGAAATCTCCGCGTCCTCACGTGAGAATCTTTCCTCCAAGAATGACCATCGTGAATCATCAATCAGTCCCACCTCACGCCCGTAACGAGAGAGTCTGTGAGCAACATTATCCCATCGCAAAAGTAATCTATGCTCGCATCTTCCCGTCAACATTCTGTAAGGCTCGTCTGTATTCTTCGTAGTCAAATCGTCAACAAGCACCCCTAAATATCCCTCGTCTCGTCCCAAGATCAATGGCTCACGTTCACGGACGTACATGGCCGCGTTGATCCCAGCGAGCAATCCTTGAGCCGCTGCCTCCTCGTAGCCCGATGTGCCGTTGACCTGTCCCGCGAAGAAGAGGCCGGATATGTTCTTGTTCTCTAATGAGTGCTTCAACTGGTCGGGGAGAATGTACGTGTACTCTATGCCATAGCCGGGCTTTATGATTTTCGCGTTTTTGCAGCCCGGCAATGACCGCACCATTTCAGCCTGAACGTCATAAGGCAGGCTCGTCGAGAAATTCTGAACGTAAACCTCATCGTTGCTCCGTGAAACCGGCTCAAACACTATCGGATGCGTAATGTGGTCTGGAAATCTCAGGAACTTGTCCTCGATTGACGGGCAATATCGCGGGCCGTGCGCCTCAACATCTCCCGTAACAAGCGGTGAACGTGAGATATTCCTCGACAATATTGC
>JAFRSL010000290.1 GCA_017427625.1 Synergistaceae bacterium
ATAGTCTGTCCGCCGATGTTGCCGGTAGTCGCCTGAGTGCTGGTGCCTTTCAGCATGAAGTCGCTCTTGAGGGTAACATCGCCGTTATACTGCCCGGAATAAATGCTGTCGGTGAGTTTCGTCCAGCCGAGTTTTATTGTCGCGGTTTTTGCTTGCAAGCTCAAGGGGCTGTAACCTATTCCCCTTTCTGGCACTGTCGCTGTAACATTCCCGCCCGTTATCGTGATTGTTCCGCCGGGGCAGTTATAGCCGCCGCCTATGTTTGCCCCGCTATTGCCTCCTGTTGCGGTTACTGTGCCGCCGGAGATATTGACAGCCGGATAGCTGGTGAATTTCCCCGCGTCATAAACTTTTCCGCCGCCAATACCTGCTCCGCCTGAACCGCCCTTTGCCGTAACAGTCCCGCCGTGAATATTTATCGTTCCTCCGTCCGTCGTGTCCTGATAAATTGCTCCGCACCCGATTCCCGCAGCGTATGTGCCGCCAGTCGCCTCGACAGTTCCGCCGTAGATGTTGATTGTCCCGCAGCTTTTGTCAGATTTAGCGTTTGATGTCCTGCCGCTGACAAAACCGCCGCCGATCCCTGCGTTTCCGCTGCCTCCTGCCGCAACGATTTTTCCCGTGCCGTTCACCTGCGCGTAAATGTTCAGCGTGTTTCCCTTATAGACATGAATACCGCCGTTCGCCTTCAAGGTTGCTCCGTCATTGAGGATGAGATTGACCGTGCCGTTCACGATGATTCGGGGGGTGATTTCGGTGTACTGGTCAACAACATACCAGCCCTCATTCCATGTGTCCGCGCCGAAAGCTGACGTTGTATTTTGTGCCTGCTGTAATCTTCCGTCCGCGTCAACGTAGCTGTTCGAGGGGATACTTGCCGCCTCATACGGAGCGATTTTGCCTGTGCATTTCAGGGTTGCGGTGCTTCCGATTGTTACGCTTCCGCCGACATTCTGATTTACAGCCCAATCCATCGTCATGCCGTAGCCGATGTTGCCGTTCGCCGTAACAGTGCCTGCCGTTATGCTGATTGCCGGGCATGTGAGAGTTCCCGTGCCCTCATAGAAACCGTTAGCGCCGAGACCGATTGCCGCCCCCATATCGCCGCCTGTTGCCGTAACAGTTCCGCCCGTTATGGTTATGGTCTTGAGCGTTCCGTACTCGCCGCCGCCGATTCCTGCCGAGCCATCTCCGCCCGTTGCGCTGACCGTTCCGCCGTTGATGGTTACGCTTCCCGTGATGTTGTTGAGGTAACGGTTATCCTTGAAGCTGGGACTAGTAGTCGCGCCGCTGTACTCACTGCTTCCGATACCTGCCGCGCCTCCTGCCGGTGTTGTCTGTCGATAGTGTGTTCCGCCCTGGGCGTTAACCGTTCCGCCGTTTATGGTGATGTCGCCGAGTCCCTGCGGAACCATGAGGTTAGTTACGTCCGCTGTGCTGTTTCTGTTGCCGATTGAGCCGATGCCCGCACCCCCGCCGTAATTCCTGCCGCCTGTAACGTTGAGAGTGCTTGAGCTTTGGGCTGTGATTTCGAGGGCCGTACCGTCCGGGACAGCGATTCCTGCTCCGCCGTAACCTGCTTTGAGGTTGTTGGTGCCGTTGACGGTGAGGTGAAGTTTTGCGCCGTTCACGAGAGAGATTCCCGAAAGCATGGAATACACGCCGGAGTAGTCGACGTTGAGTCCGTCAATCGTGAGGCTGAGTTCGATTCCGTCAACGACGATTGCGCCCTTCGAGATGAAATCGCCCGTTGTGCCTGCTGAGGAGTCGGAGGGGATTGTTCCGCCTATGGATTTGCCGTTGTAGGTGGAGATGTTGGAGCTGTTGATGAGTACGGCTGAGGAGAGGGTAATATCCGCCGCCTGAGCCGGGCTGAATGACGCGAGACACAATACGAGTATGGACGCGATATGTCTCAGGAAACGTGAGAAGTTACAGTGTTGAAGTGTGCAGAATTGGCCGTGAGCCGTGAGCCGTTATACTGAGTTTCATTCACTTTTGTCAATCCTTTCGTGTGAGATTTTGATTACAGTTAAATTATCGTCTTAGTTGGGGAAAAATTCAAATGGGTGCAATGACATTTCACGAAGAAAAAGTAACGTTTACGCAAGATTTTCGTCAGCCGTTAAAATCTTGATGTCGATTCCAGCGCGTCAATAAAAGCATCAACGCTGTCAAATACAGGCTGCTTCCCTGATTTTATGTTATCCCTGAGTTCTGCGGTCTCTCTGCGGAGCTGTTCGACGTAATCGTCAGGGTAAACTGCGACAGGTATCATGCTTATTTTCCCATTGTCAGCAAAAATTTCGAGCTGGTCGCCCTCTTTAAGCCCCAGACTTGAGACAACAGGGGCAGAAATTGTTATCTGTGAATGTGAACGTAAAACCGCAACTGTCAACTCTTTCACGTCCTTTCTTATGAATTTGCATCTGTGTGAATTATCGTTAAAATTTCGGGAAAATTCAAGAGAGGACCTGAAGCTGTGTAGCTTTCATCAGCGTAATTAAAGGGGACACAACGATCATTTCGCCGTTACCCTGTCAAACGTGGCAACATCGGACAGAATTTCATTTTTGCTCTGGTTCAGATAAGGTATTCCTATGAAATCATAATATTCAATCAAATCCCATTTACGAACGCCGAGAATTTCTGCCGCCCTTCCGTGTGAAATTGTCATATTTTTGATGAACGGATAAAGAAGCATCGCATTTCTCTCAAAAGAATGGTCAATATCTTCTTGGAGATAAGGAGTCATTTCTTCCGGGACTGCGAGCTGAATATTAACAGTTTTCATAGCTTTAATCTCTCCTTCAGCTTCGGGCTGCCATAAATTACGCTCAAAATTTTGATGTTGCTTCCAGCGCGTCAATGCTGTCAAATCCTTCACGTCTTTCCGTATGAACGAGTAAGAGTCCGCCGAATTAAGAAGCCCCCGCCTCTATAAAAAGCGGGGGTAGTTCACATGATTTCCATTAACGGATCACTATTTGCCCGCTAAATACTCATTCATGCTTGCCGCTGCCCTTCGTCCTTCGCCCATTGCGAGAATGACCGTCGCAGCACCGAGAACGATGTCTCCGCCTGCCCACACTCCAGGAATGCTGGTCTTCTGGTTCTCGTCAACGATGATGTTGCCATACTTCGTTACGTTGAGACCCTCCGTTGTCTGAGCCATGAGCGGGTTCGAGTCATTTCCAAGAGCGATGACAGCCGCGTCAATGTCAAGAACATGCTCAGTTCCCGGAATTGCTACCGGCCTGCGTCTTCCAGAAGCATCCGGCTCGCCAAGCTCATAAGTGAGAAGCTCGACTCCAATGAGTTTGCCCTTCTCGTCGCCGATGAACTTCGTGGGGTTCTCAAGGAAGTGGAAATCTACGCCCTCCTCGAAAGCGTGTGCAACTTCCTCAATCCTCGCAGGCATCTCAGTACGTGTCCTTCTGTAAACGCAGTAGACCTTCTCCGCACCGAGACGTAACGCTGTCCTTGCACCGTCCATTGCAACGTTGCCGCCGCCGAATACCGCGACTCTCTTGGCCTCGTAAAGCGGTGTCGCCGCGTGTTCACGGTCGTATGCTTTCATTAGGTTGGAGCGTGTGAGGTACTCGTTCGCGCTGAATACGCCGATCAAGTTCTCGCCCTCAATGTGCATGAACTTGGGAAGTCCCGCGCCTGTTCCGATGAATGCCGCGTCAAATCCCTGCTCCTTCAAAAGCTGTTCAAGTGTCGCTGTTCTTCCAACAAGGAAGCTCGTCTTGAACTCAACGCCCATCTTCTTGAGGTTCTCGACTTCTTTCGCAACGATAGCCTTCGGAAGCCTGAACTCAGGGATACCGTAGACCATAACTCCGCCGGTCTTCTGGAATGCCTCGAATACCGTTACGCTGTGGCCTGCCCTGCGAATGTCAGCAGCAACTGTGAGTCCTGCGGGGCCTGAACCGATGACGGCGACTTTCTTCCCGGTCTCAGGTGCTGGTGTTGGGACGGTGATCATGTCCTTCGCTCTCTCCCAGTCGGCAACATAGCGTTCAAGTCTTCCGATTGCTACGGCCTTCTCAGGGGACTTGAGCATTTTCCCGATCGTGCAGAAGCTCTGGCACTGTTTCTCCTGAGGGCATACACGTCCGCAGATAGCAGGGAGAAGGTTCGTCGTCTTGATTGTGTCGACAGCACCCTTGAAGTCTCCTGACTGAATGTGCTTGATGAACTCAGGTATCGGCACTCCAACGGGGCAGCCCTTCTTACACGGAGCTGTGGGGCACTGTATGCACCTCTCAGCCTCAACTCTAGCCTGAGTCTCAGTGTATCCGAGCGCGACTTCCGACATATTATGAGCGCGGACTGTCGGCTCCTGTGAGGGCATCTCCTGCTGAGGAATCGCAAACCTGTCTTTGTTGGTTAAAGTTTTTCCCTCAATGCCTGCCCAAATCTTCGCGGCTTCTTCCTGGAGCATCTCTGTTGTCTTGTGTTCACTCATGGTTTACGCCCCCTTCTTCGCTGCGTCAAGGCCGATTCTGCACTTGTGGTCAGCCTCACGCTCTTTGTCCTTGAACGCCGTCATTCTCTGCATCATGTTGTCGAAGTCAACCTCGTAGCCGTTGAACTCAGGTCCGTCAACGCAGACAAACTTCGTCTTGTCCCCGACTTTGACACGGCAGCAACCGCACATTCCTGTACCGTCAATCATGATCGTGTTGAGCGATGTCGTTATGGGTACACCGAAAGGCTTTGCGGCTGAAACGCAGAACTTCATCATGATGGCCGGGCCGATTGAGACTATCTCGCTGACCTTCTCCTTCTCGCA
>JAFRSL010000291.1 GCA_017427625.1 Synergistaceae bacterium
CGCGGAATAATCTACCTTGACGAGATAGACAAGATTTCGAGGAAGTCAGAGTCAACCTCAATAACCCGCGATGTCTCAGGCGAAGGAGTACAGCAGGCACTCTTGAAGATTCTTGAGGGTACAATCTCGAACATTCCACCGAAAGGCGGACGAAAGCACCCTCACCAAGATTTCATTCAGATTAACACGGAGAATATACTCTTCATCTGCGGAGGAGCGTTTGACGGCCTTGAACCTATCGTGGCTAGGAGAGCGTTACAGAAGTCGATGGGATTCGGCGGGGAACTTGCCAAGAAGTCAGGAGGCTATGAGATCCTAAGCCAGACAGAGCCGGAAGACCTCGTAACTTACGGATTTATCCCTGAGCTTGTGGGGCGTATCCCCGTAATCGTGAACCTTGAGGAACTCGACAAGGACGCATTCATCAGGATACTTCAGGAGCCTAAGAACGCTATCGTCAAGCAGTACGCAAAGATGTTCGAGATGGACGGAGTGAGCCTAAGCTTTACGCCCGAAGCACTTGACAGGGTTGCGGAATTGGCCGTTAAACGCAAGACGGGCGCGAGGGGTCTCCGCTCAATAATGGAGAACTTGATGCTCGATATAGAGTACGAGCTTCCATCGCTGACGGACGAGGAGAAATCCGGAAAGAAACTCATAATCACCCCCGAATACGTCAACAGCCCCGACACTCCGCTGAAAGAATTGCTGCATGACTGAGAGACTCATCACAAATGCCCGGCTTGAGGCGACATGCTTTAATCCGGGCCAGCTTATTCCAGAGGACAAAGACATTCCCGAAATCGCGGTTGCTGGACGCTCAAACGTCGGGAAGTCATCGCTAATCAACGCATTACTCGGCGCAAAACTCACTAAGACAGGTCAGACACCGGGCAAAACCCGAAGCATTAACTTCTACCGCGCAGAGACTCCCGCAGGAACTTTCAGGCTTTCTGACTTGCCGGGCTATGGTTACGCGAAACGAAGCAAGGATGAGCGAAACGATTGGCAACGCCTCATTGCTGCGTACATGAAGGGCAGGGAGAGTCTGAGGCTTGTGTGTCATCTCGTGGATTTCCGACATGGACTCCTGAAGAATGACAGGGAGCTTCAGGAATGGATACGCGCTAACGGGAAAAGCATCTTCGTCATCTTCACGAAAGCCGACAAGATTGCTCGCGGAAAATGGCGGTCAACAAGAGACACTTACATCAGGGACGGGCTTTACTCTTACGATGTACCAGTGATAACGTCAGCGGAGAAGAAAGAAGGAGTTAAAGAGCTTGGGGAGTTCCTTGTGAAATTTCTGAATAACATAAGAGGTGAGAGTCAATGAAACGTATACTTTCAGCAGTGATGTTAATGTTCGTGCTTGCAGGTTCAGCGTTTGGCCTTAGTGATTCTGAATACCGTAAAATGAGGAATAACAGCAGGGCATTCAGGGAAGCCGACAATTTTTTGACTGAGGCTTATAATGCGTTAAAGGAAACAATGCCTCGCTCTGAGTTCAAAGGAGTGCAGGAGCAACAGCGCGAATGGATCAATTCCGGGCGTGATGAAGCTGCAGAGACTTACATTGAGGAGGGGCTGTCAAGGATTGAGGCCTACACTCAGGCTACTGAAGACCGCGCTGAAGAACTTGACAGGCAGTTGAAGATGCAGATGCTTCCGGACTGAGAGAGATTTTTACCGGGTCAGCCTTCAAACTCAAAGAGGGCTGATTTTTTGTCAAGCCTATGTGATATACTTAAATACGCTTTAGATTTTGCACGCTCACGCTTATATTAGAGGTGTCATGTGGCTGTTCACATGATTTATAGTGAGCGGAAGATTTTAACCTTAGGAGGAAAGTATTTTTATGGCAGTAGCAAGTATGAAGCAGTTGCTCGAATGCGGAGTCCACTTCGGACATCAGACACGCCGCTGGAATCCCAAAATGAAACCCTACATCTTCACCGAACGCAACGGAGTCTACATCATCGACCTCCAGAAGACCGTCAAAGGTCTCGACCGCGCTTATGATTTCATTCGTGAGACAGCAGCGGCAGGCGGCCATGTCCTTTTCGTCGGCACAAAGCGTCAGGCTCAGGACACGATCCGCGACGAGGCAACAAGGTGCGGGCAGTATTACATCAATCAGAGATGGCTCGGCGGACTCATGACGAACTTCCCCACAATCAGACGCAGGATCTCACGTATGCTCGAACTCAGAAACTATGACGAGGAAGGAACATGGGAGGAGTTCACGAAGAAGGAAGTCGCCGCACTCAAGAAAGAGCAGCTGAAACTCGAAAAGTATCTCGGCGGTATCGCTAACATGGCCTCAACCCCGGACGCAATCTTCCTCATTGACCCGCGCCGTGAGGAGAACGCAATCGCTGAGGCAAGAAAGTTACATATTCCAGTCGTCTCAATCGTTGACACAAACTGCGACCCCGAAATGATCGACTACCCCATTCCCGGAAACGATGACGCAATCCGCGCTATAAAACTCATCACCGGACTGATGGCAAACGCTGTAATCGAGGGCAGGCAAGGCGAGGACGCTGTTATTATCCCAGTTCAGGAACTCAGCGAACCCGAAGCTATCAGCAACGAGGAACTCATCGCCGCAAGCGAGAGGCTCTACGAGAAGTACGAAGGAAACATTGACGACGAAACCAGAGAGGACTAATACGAAAATGGCAGAAATTACAGCCGCAAAGGTAAAGGAATTACGCGAACGCACAGGCTCAGGAATGATGGACTGCAAGAAGGCCCTTGCTGAGACTGACGGCGACATGGAGAAAGCAATCGACTATCTCCGCGAGAAAGGACTTGCGAAAGCCGCAAAGAAGGCCGAGCGCACAGCATCAGACGGAAGAATATTCCACGTTCTCAGTGACGACGGAAAACTCGGTGTAATGATCGAGCTTAACAGTGAGACGGATTTCGTAGCAAAGACTGACGAGTTCAACGGCTTGGGCGACAAGATAGTAACTCACCTTGCCGCTAAGTCATATGATGATGTACCCTCACTCCTTGCGAGCGTCCACGAGTCTGGAAGCAGCATTAACGACCTCGTAACGGCAATTATTGCGAAGCTCGGCGAGAATATTGTCCTCAAGAGATTCGCACGCTTTGATGCCGCGAACGGAAGGGCATTCTGCTACATTCACAGCAATTACAAGGTCGGCGCACTCCTTGAGCTTGACGCGGAGGACAAGGGCGCACTCAACAAGGACGAATTTGCGGAGCTTGGCCACGAGATTTGTATGCAGATTGCCGCAGCAGCACCGCAGTATTTGGTCTCTGATGATATTCCCGCTGATGTTATTGACCGCGAGAAAGCAGTTTACCGTCAGCAGCTCATTGACGAGGGCAAGCCTGCCGACAAGGTAGAGAAGATTATTCCGGGCAAACTCAGAAAGTATTATGAGACAGTGTGCCTTCTTGAGCAGGAATATATCCGCGACACCGACAAGAAGGTAAAGGACGTAATCGCGGAGGCCGGGAAGAAGCTCGGCACAAAGATTTCTGTCAGACGGTTCGAGCGTTTTGCAATAGGCGAGTAAGTTAGCGAATGAATATCCCCGACGTGAGTGAAGAACTTTGCGCTGGGGATATTTTTATCAACGGAGGCTGATATTATGCCAAAGTATAATCGTGTACTTCTGAAATTGTCGGGTGAAGTCCTTGCTGGTAAAAATCATATCGGTATAGATTTCGGGACGGTCAGGGATTTTGCCGCAGGTCTTGCCGAAATCAGGAACGCAGGAATCGAGTTGTCGCTCGTAATCGGCGGGGGGAATATGCTTCGAGGCCGTGATGCTGAAGAACTGGGATATGACCGCGTGAGCCTTGACTCTATTGGAATGCTCGGGACTGTCATGAATGCTCTTGCGGTTAAGACTGCGCTGGAGAAAATCAACGTTCCCGCAAAAGTCCTGTCAGCAATCTCAATGCCTCCTGTTGCCGAACTATATAACCGTGAGTCAGCGCGTGATTACCTGAAGGGCGGAAATGTCGTTCTCTTTGCGGCTGGAACAGGACACCCGTTTTTCTCGACTGATACGGCGGCGGCACTGAGAGCTTCGGAACTTGGGCTTGACTGCGTGATTAAGGCTACGAAGGTTGACGGAATTTACAACAAGGATCCCAACAAGTACAAGGACGCAAAATTTTTCCCGACACTAACATATAGCGAGGCTATTTCGCGGAATCTTGAGGTCATGGACACGGCGGCGTTCGCATTGTGCAGAGAGAACAGGATTCCCGTTTGGGTAATAAGCATCAATGACTCGAAATGGGTCAGGAATATAATTGATGGCGCAGACATAGGAACAATCGTAAAGGAGGACTGAATTTCAATGCCAGATGTACTATCTGAACTTCGCGGAAACATGGACAAAGCGGTATCGTTCTTGCAGAATGAATTTCTCTCGATACGCACAGGAAGGGCGCACCCGGGACTCGTAAGCGACATCAAGGTAGACTACTACGGAACGCCCACGCCGATAAAGAGCCTTGCAAACGTAACAATCCCAGAGAGCCGCTCAATACAGATTGCGCCGTTCGACAAGACAGTTCTGAAAGCTATGGAGAAGGCAATTCTCGCCGCTAACATAGGAATGACGCCTCAGAATGACGGTCAAGTTATACGAATGACTCTGCCCGAACTTACGAAGGCAAGGCGCGTTGAACTGACGAAACTTCTTGCGAGGAAGGCTGAGGAGTCGAAGGTCGTAATCAGGAATTACAGGCGTGATGCTATCGAGGCTCTGAAGAAGCAGGAGAAAGCCTCAGAGATTACGGAGGACGATCTCAAGAAGCTGACGAAGGACGTTCAGGATGTAACCGACAGCTACATCAAGAAGATTGATGAAGTCTACAAGGTTAAGGAGAAGGAAGTTCTTGAAGACTGACGAGGAAATTGCCATTGCCGAACCGTTCAACAGGCTCAATGATGCGTACTTCAAGAGCGTCATGGCCTCGTCCGAACGCAAGCACATAACGATAGCATTCCTCAATGCTGTGATGTCTCACGTTTATTCTGATGGACACCCAGAAATTGATGATGTTGAATTTCTTGACCGCGAAGCTGTTTCGGTATGGGAAGGTGCTAAAGTCCCGCGTTTTGATGTTTTCCTGCGAGCGATTTTCAAGGATCGTGACTTAGAGGCAAAATTGTGCCACATTGAGGTTCAAGACGCGAAAGATAAGTTTTTCATGAAACGCGGATTTTTCTATGCGTGCCATGATTACGCGGGGCAGTCGAGGCGCGGACTAGACTATGAAGACTTTGAGCCTATAGTATTCGTTGGACTTCTTAATTTCAGGCTTGATGACAGAGCGGAAAATCAGAGCGAATGGTACAACCTTCACAGGGTTCTGAACAATGCCACGCACGAATGCAGCATAGGGCTTATGGAGCTTCACATGACCGAGTTATCTCTGCTGAGACAGAAGTGGCGGAAATTCAAGCATGAACCTTCAACGAAATTTGAGGAGCTAATGTTTTATTTCGGCGGTGTAGGAGGTAAAAACATGGGAAATACCGTAGTACAAGAAATTGCGGAGAGGAATCCCGTTGTTGCCGAACTTCTGGATTACGAACAGCGTTTCAGAATGGATCCTCTCTTGATGAGGCAGTATGTCATGGCAGAACGCGCTCACATTGATTATTTGGCAAATCTCGAATATGAGCGCGAAGAGGGTCGCATTGAAGTGGCTCACAATCTCCGGGTAAAAGGAATAATGACGGACGAGGAAATCGCGCAAGTTGCCGGGATTCCTGTTGAAGTTGTCAGAGGGCTGTAACAAATGGACGAGGCAGAAAGAACCCGCGCCATCAAGATTCTGAATGACTTTATCGAACTTAGGGAGAAGCATCCGTATTTTGTGCGGTCATACCTTCTGGATTATGCGGACTGTGCAGACTATGAGCCGCCTAAAAGGAAGTCCAGCGATGAAGGCTTTGAGTTTCAGTCCCTCGAAATTGCCCGCAGTCTACGTGAAGCAGGCTCAATGACGGACGAGCAGATTGCAGAAATTGTCGGCCTTTCTGCACATATCATACGGAAGCTCTAGCCAATTTCGGCCATGAAAACGAAAGGAGGAATTTTCAAAAATGGACGAAGCAACTCAGTACAATTCAGCCGGTTACACAACTTTCAAAATGAAGCTGAAGAAGCTAATCGGCATAGACCTTAATTCCTACAAGGAGCAGATTCACAGGAGGACGCACGAATTGATGTCCCGGTGGGGCTGCAAGAACTATGACGAGTATTACGACATGATGAACAAGGACGAAAAGAAGCTCCGCGAGTTCCTTGACCATCTCACAATCAACGTCTCCGAGTTCTTCAGGAATGACTCTCAGTGGTGGAAGCTCCGCGACAAAATCATTCCCGAACTCATACAGAAGCGCGGTTCAAAACGCCTCAAGCTATGGAGTGCAGGCTGTGCAACAGGTGAGGAGCCTTATTCACTCGCAATACTCTCGGCAGTATGCGGACTCGATACGATGAATCCCGTTTTAGCTGCCGACATAGATCAGGGTGCAATCTCGCTCGCACAGAAAGCGAATTACCGCAAAGCCCAGCTCATCAACGTACCCAAAGAGTACCTCGCAAAGTATTTCATGAGCAGGGACGGCGGTGCGACATATGACGTTAATCCCGAAATAAAGAGGCGCGTTACCTTTAAGCGCATGAATATGATTGAGGACGCTTTCGGCGGAAATTTCGACATCATATTGTGCCGCAACGTCGTAATTTATTTCACCGCTGACACGAAGGACAAGCTCTATCACAAGTTCTATGACGCTCTCGCACCGGGCGGGTATTTCCTCGTGGGGTCAACCGAGCAGATATTCGGCTACCAGAAGATCGGATTCATCTCTGCCGGGCCGTTCCTTTACACGAAGAAGTAGCGGGAAAATGTACGAGTTTACCCTCACAAATTACGTGAATAACGCTTTGCAGAGGCTGTGCCGTGATACAGGCTGGAGTAAAGTTCGCCGTGTAATGGTGAAAGTCGACGGTATCCGCAACGTCAACCCTGAATTGATGGCGTTCATATTCTCGGCTGTCGCTAAGGATACTCCGGCTGAAGGTGCGCTGTTGTCGGTGATGCTCCTTCCTGTTACAGTGAAGTGTCATTCGTGCGGGAAAATCTCAACATGTGAGGATTCGGATTTAGACTGCCCTCTTTGTGGCAGCAAGAATGTGCAGATATTATCAGGGCTTAAACTGAATATTGAAGCTCTGGAAGTGGAAAACACTAATCTCAATTATGACTGAAAACGGAAAAAGTATACTGCAATCGCTGTCTCAGGTACAGCAGGAAGCAGTGAAGTATGTTGACGGGCCTTTACTCGTTCTCGCGGGCGCAGGGAGCGGAAAGACCCGTGTTCTTACGCGCAAAATAGCATGGCTAACAGCCGAGAATATCGCCGACCCCCGAAGCATCATGGCCGTAACTTTCACCAACAAGGCTGCCGGTGAAATGAAATCCCGAATCAATGCCTTAGTCCCGCAAGCTGCCGGAATTTATGCAGGAACTTTCCACGCTTACGGGCTAAAATTCTTGTTCCGCCACCCTGAACAGGCCGAAGAGATCGCAGGATTGAGGCATGACTTCACGGTTCTCGACAGGGCGGAAAGCAGGGCATTGCTTCAGGAGATAATGAAGGAGATGGAGTTCCCAGAGAAAGAGACTTCACCCGCCTCAATGCTCGAGCTTATATCACGCGACTACATGACGTGGACGCCGATTCCGCACGAGACCACACTCGAGGACGAAAAGACTTTCAACCTCGCCAAAGAGTACAGGAAGAGGCTTCGTGAGATTAACGCGGCGGATTTTGACGACCTCATGATTCTTCCGCTTGAGATTCTTAAACAGGACATTGACGCAAGGGCACGCGAACAGTCCCGGATAGAGTGGCTTCTCGTTGACGAGTACCAAGATGTCAACAAGCCTCAATATCTCCTGATCCGTTACCTTGCTGGGCCGAACTGTATCGTCAATGTTGTGGGAGACCCTGACCAGTCAATTTACGGCTGGCGGGGCGCGGAGATCGGAATGATTCTGAACTTCACGAATGATTTTGAGGGCGCGAAAACTATAGTCCTCGATGAAAATTACAGGTCAACGGGAAACATTCTCAAGGCCTCGAACGCCCTAATCCGTAACAATAAGGCCCGCCTCAAGAAAAATCTCCACACCTCGAAAAGTTCAGGCGAAAAGATTTACACCCTCATGGCACAGTCGGACTTTCAGGAAGCTGACTTTCTCGCTCAGGAGATAGAGCGTCTAGTCTCGGTCTTCAACTACAGCTACAGCGACATCGCCATACTCTACAGGCAGAACTCATTGAGCCGAGTCTACGAGAACAAGTTTCTGCAGTCCGACATACCCTACAGGATAATACGAGGCCTCTCATTCTATGACCGAATGGAAGTCCGCGATGTACTCTCGGTTCTTAGGTCAGCAATGAATCCTCTCGACCGTTCAGCATTCGACAGAGCAGCAGGATTCGCAATCAAGGGAATGGGAGCAAAACGACGTGAAAGCTGGTACAAATGGCTAGAATCACAGCCCGAAGATGTCATTGACGACCCAGTGAGAGTATGGAGCCTCGCAGCCGGCGGAGCATGGAAGGTCAAGGGAGATGTCGGCGAAAACATGAAAGCCTTTGCGTCCCACATGTGCGCGATCCTCGACATGGCCGACGACGGAATAAAGCCCGCAATCGAGTACGTACTCGACGACATGGGATATGACGACTACCTCAAGGGCTATGACGCTGAGAATTACAGGGACAGGCTTGAAAACGTCAAGGAGCTGAAGTCGATCGTTCCTGACGGCAATCTTGCAGAAACACTCGCTGAAGCCGCGCTCTTCACTGACGCTGACACTGACGGAGATTCGGAGGACGCTGTAGGGCTTTTGACGCTTCACGCCTCGAAGGGCCTCGAATTTCCCGTTGTTTTCATCGTAGGAATGGAGGAGGATATTTTCCCTCACTCACGCTCTAAGGACAACGATGAAGAATTAGAGGAGGAACGTCGTCTCTGTTATGTCGGAATGACTCGTGCAGAAGAAAGATTGTACCTTACTGCGGCGCGTTCAAGGAGGCTTTACGGCGGTGTAAGGGAGAATGAACTTTCGCGATTCCTTTTCGAGATTCCCGACGACTGCAAGAAGACTGACGACAGGGGAAAACGCTCGGACTTTCACGACAAACCGCGGACATTCTACAGCGGAAAAGGACGGAACTATGGCGGTTACGGAACGAACGGTAGTTATAGCAGTTACAGGGGAAATCGGGGCTGGTAAGTCAACAGTCTCGAAAATATTAGCCCGCCTCATGAGTTGCAGGCTCATTGATGCTGATGTTATCGCTGCTGAAATGTGGTCGTGCCCTGACGTTAAGAGTATGGCCACCTCACGATGGGGCAATGATATTCTTGACGCTCAGGGCAATATCATCAAGGCTGAAATTTCACAGCACATTTTCGCGGACGATGAGGAACACAAATTCTGCAACTCCATGATTCACCCGCTTGTCATAGACGAAATTCGGAGACGAACGGAGAATATTGACGCTGTGGCCGAGATTCCATTGTTGCCGGAAGCAGGAAGACCGGAATGGATTGACAGGGCGGTTTACGTTGAGGCTGACTTTGAGGTCAGGGCTGAACGTTGCAAGTCAAGGGGCTGGAGCGTTGAGGAACTTAGGCGGCGGGAAAAATTCCTTCTCCCGAAAGAGCAGAGAATGGCCGTTTGCGACTACATAATACGGAACGAAGGCAGCCTGTCAGATTTGGAGAGGCAGGCTGTGAATTTCGTACAAATTTTAGGTGCGGCTCCCTACTTACTTTAGAGGGCATAATTTAGTACCCCCTCCAAGATTTCTCTTCGATTTCACATAGATGATATACTCTTTGCTCGAATATTTACAAGGAGGGGTAACAATGGAACAAAGAGAGAAACAGATCATCCGTGTCAGCATAATCGGAATCATAGCGAATATATTTCTTGCGGGATTCAAGTTTGCTGTCGGGTTTCTTGCTAACTCGGTTGCAATTATGGTTGACGCTCTCAACAACGCAAGCGACGTATTGTCATCAGTCATCACGATAATAGGCACGAAATTGGCCGGAAGACCCGCCGACAAGTCTCACCCATACGGTCATGGCCGCGCTGAATATCTCACAGCCGCCGTGATTTCGGGCATCGTTCTTTACGCCGGAATTACCGCGTTCATCGAGTCGGTGAAGAAGATTCTTGAGCCTGTCGAGCCGGAATATACCGCCGCGACTCTTGCCGTTGTTGCAGCTGGCGTTGCGGTGAAGGTCATTCTTGGGCGTTACGTTAAGGGCAGAGGGCTTGAGCTTTCTTCGGACTCTCTGAAAGACTCAGGTGAAGATGCACTCATGGACTCGGCTATATCATCGACGACGTTAATCGGTGCGCTTGCGTTCTTGGGATTGGGCTGGAATCTTGAGGCATGGTTGGGTGCTTTCATCTCAATCGTAATCATAAAGGCTGGAATCGACATGTTCCGTGAGACTACAAGCAAGATTCTCGGTGAACGTGCTGAAAGCGAACTCACTAAGTCCATAAAGGAGACAATCTGCGAGACTGAAGGCGTATACGGAGCGTATGATTTGATTTTGACGAACTACGGGCCTGATACGCTCATGGGGTCTGTTCATATTGAGGTGCCTGACGTTTGGACAGCTGAGAAGATTGACACAGTTAGCCGCGAAATTATGCAGAGAGTAGCAGAAAAACATCACATCTTCCTCACCGCTGTCGGAGTATACTCGCATAACACGAGCAGTAACGCAGTCGCCGAAATTCGCAGCAATATCACGAGGGCTGTAATGTCGCAGGAATATGTATTGCAGCTTCATGGTTTCTACTGCGACGTTGAGACTCTGGAGATACGTTTCGACATTGTGATAGATTTTGCTGCGCCCGATTCCGAAGAAGTGAAAAGGAGAGTTTATAACGAGGTGAAGAACCTTTACCCGGATTACAATGTAACGGTTCAGGCAGACTCGGACTTCTCAGATTAAGGAGGAAATTTTCATGAAAGCAATTATGACAGTTATCGCCCCTGACAGAGTGGGGATAATCGCGGGGGTATGCTCGCTTCTCGCTGATATGGGCGTGAACATTCTCGACCTCAATCAGACGGTAATGGAGGGAATTTTCACGATGACACTTCTTGTTGACACTGGGACTTCATCGCACACGTTTGATGAAATTCGTGCGGCGTTAATTTCGCGCGGCGAAGAAGAATCCCTCAGCATTCACATTCAGAGGGCTGACATATTCGAGGCAATGCACAGGGTGTAAACGATGCTGAATATTTCCGACATAATGCAGACGGTCAACATGATTGACCACCAGCACCTCGACATTCGCACAATAACTCTCGGAATATCACTCTATGACTGCGCGGACTCTGACATTCAGAAATGCGCCCGGAAGATTCACGACAAGATTTGCAGGAAAGCTGAAAGGCTCGTAGCAACAGGAGAAGAAATCGAGCGTGAGTACGGAATCCCAATCATCAACAAAAGAATCTCCGTTACGCCAATCGCACAGGTGGCAGCGTCATGTGATGGTGATGAATATTCAGTAATCGGCAAGGCTCTCGATGATGCTGCCCGTGAATGCGGCGTGAATTTCATCGGCGGTTATTCCGCGCTTGTTCACAAAGGTTTCACCGAGTCAGACCGCAAGCTCATAATGTCAATTCCTGAGACTTTAGCGAATACGGGGCTTGTGTGTTCGAGCGTGAACGTTGCGACAACAAAGGCCGGAATCAATATGGACGCTGTGGCATTGATGGGGCGGATCATAAAGTCAACCGCAGAAATGACAGCAGAGAATGACGGTTTGGGCTGTGCGAAACTTGTTGTTTTTGCGAACGCTGTCGAGGATAATCCTTTCATGGCCGGAGCTTTTCACGGGGCGGGGGAACCTGAATGCGTCATCAATGTGGGTGTCTCAGGGCCGGGCGTAGTGCTGAGGGCGTTACAGGACGTTAAGGGAGCGAGCTTTGACGTTGTTGCTGAGACGGTGAAACGGACAGCTTTCAGAATTACGCGAATGGGTCAGGTCGTTGCAAATGCAGCGTCCGAGAGATTGGGCGTTCCATTCGGGATTGTTGACTTGTCATTGGCACCGACTCCGGCGAAGGGAGACTCAGTAGCAAGAATCCTTGAGGAAATGGGCTTGGAGGTCTGCGGGACTCACGGGACGACTGCGGCACTTGCGCTCTTGAATGACGCTGTGAAGAAGGGCGGAGTAATGGCATCGGGCCATGTCGGAGGGCTGTCGGGGGCATTTATCCCAGTCAGCGAGGACGAAGGAATGATTGAAGCTGTGAAGTCGGGAAGCCTCAGCATTGAGAAACTTGAAGCCATGACGTGCGTATGCTCAGTTGGGCTTGACATGATAGCTGTACCGGGAGATACGAGCGCGGAGACGATTTCGGCGATAATTGCTGACGAGGCGGCTATAGGTGTCATCAACAACAAGACTACAGCCGTGAGGATAATTCCTGCGCCCGGAAAGAGTGTTGGTGATTCTGTGGAGTTCGGGGGACTGCTGGGGAATGCTCCTGTTATGAGCGTGAATAGTGCGGGGAGTTCGGAATTTATTGCGAGGGGCGGAAGGATACCTGCACCGATTCACAGTCTGAGGAATTAAGATTGAGTCGCTCCTTTGAAATTTTGAGGAGCGATTTTTGTTCACACTCTTATTCTGTAATGTCAGTATGATTAACGGCGTACTCTAAAATCATGCCGATAAGTTCATTTCTTGAACGGTTGCTCTTGGCTGACAGCATTTCGAGAGCATCGGCAGTCTCATTCCTGATACGAACGGAGAATATTTTATAGCCGTCCTCGCCTCTTAAATTTGATTTCTTTGGGATTTTGATAGTAGCTTCCATCAATGTTATTCACCTCGATGTTTATTTTATGTTTTAAGCGCGGTGAATGGTATGTTAATAAATAATTTTTTCATATGTGGTACGAATCATATTAAAAGGAGGCTGGGATATGGCACGTCATGCACATCACGGAGACGTAATAAAAGTAGACCATACTTTTTACGCTCATTACGGGGTATACGTTGAGGGCGGAACAGTCATTCATTACACCGACGCGAACGGAAGCGACTTCAAAGGCATGGTTCAGGAGACTTCGCTTTACTCATTCCTTAACGGCGGTGATAAATATTCAGTGTGCGAATTTAGCGGTGTAGATTATCCGCACATATATTCACCCGACGAGACAGTGAGACGAGCAAGAAGCAAGATAGGACAGGGCGGATATAACTTTTTCACACATAACTGCGAACATTTTGCGGTTTGGTGCAAGACAGGAAAATATGAATCCTCTCAGGTCTCCGACTATAATCCGTCAAAAATTGTAGGCGGTGTGTTCTCGGCGATAGAGGACTTGTTTTCATTCTAATGTATAGGAGGATACAATTATGACTGATTCACAAAGGGCAAAATGTCATGGAATAATTCATACTGCAAGTGCTGCATGTGCTGCTGTAGGCGGTGGAATGGCGCAGTTGCCGGGTTCTGACACGATACCTATAACGGCTGCTCAGGTTACTATGGTAATTTCACTGGGCGGAGTGTTCGATATTCCCGTGAGCAAATCAGCAGCTAAGGCAATAATTGCGGGATTGGCCGGTGCTTCATTTGGCAGACTGGCTTCACAATTTCTGGTAGGGTGGATTCCGGGCTTTGGGAACGCCATTAATGCTTCGACAGCCGCCGGAATAACTGAGACGCTCGGCTGGAAGGTTGCAGAAAAATTTGACAAAGAGGCACGGCAGAGAATAACAGCGTAATCACATTACGATAAAAGGGAGGCTGTCAAAAATTTGGCGGCCTCAATATCTCTCACTCTGTCATGACATCAAACGTTCAGTGATTGCGACCAATGCTTTCACACCGTTAATCATTACGCTCTCATCAATGTCAAATTTCCCGTTGTGGTGCGGTGCGGTGATGTCGCTTCCGAGACCCATATACACCGCCTGCCCACCGTGAG